>CAYFVX010000400.1:0-4854 GCA_964346425.1 uncultured Chloroflexaceae bacterium
TTTGCGTGAAACCAGAGGTTTGCTGCTGCGCAGCAAGAAATGGACAAAGTCCAGGTTGCAATAGCCATACATACAAATTGCTCCTATGGGCACACATCTTGCAACATGATACAATACGCTAAGAGGTTTCTACCCTTGACAGGATTTGCCAAAGGTCTACGAACAGAGGTAATGGTATGACGCGGATACTTATTCTTTATGCTTCAGGTGGCGGTGTTGGACATCGCAGTGCAGCCCGCTCGCTGGCCCAGGTTTTTGAACAACGCGGTGTTGAAAAAATATGGGTAGAAGACGCACTCGACTACGGCTCTGCACTCTACCGCCAACTCTACACCAGCTTTTACGTCGACCTGTCAGAGAATGTACCAACCCTCTGGGAATACGCTTACGAACTTGCCGACAACAATGATACTCGTTTTGTCAACGACCTCCGCATTCTGCTCGACCGCATGGGAGTGACAGACCTCGACCGTTTCGTCGAATCCTGCCAGCCAGATATCATCGTCTGTACCCACTTTCTCCCCCTGCACATCCTGGGATACCACAAAATCAAAGGCAAACTGACCACCCCCTTATATGCCGTTGTCACTGACTATACGGGGCACCTCTACTGGGTCTATCCGCAAGTCAACGGTTACTTCGTGGGTTCACCCGAAACAGGTAAGATGCTGGTCGAACGGGGCGCACCGGCCGACCTTATTGCTGTCACCGGCATCCCGATAGCTCCATCCATTTGCACCCCAAAAGATACGGCCCAGGTACGCCAATCGCTTGAAATTGTCCGCGCACCAGTCGTCACATTAATCGGGAGTGGGATAAGTGTTGATCATGTCCGACACATTGTCAAAGGGCTACTGCACGAGCACATGCAGGGAACCCTCTTTGTGGTAGCAGGGCGCAACAAAGAGCTGCAAAACGCACTGGCAACCCTCCGGAGCGTGCCAGGACTGGATCTACATATTCTCGGCTTCGTGGACTATCTGGACGACTTGATTGTTGCCAGCGATCTCATCATCAGCAAAGCAGGTGGCCTGACGGTCAGTGAGGTTATAGCCCGCCATACCCCCATGGTGGTTATAGACCCTGTGCCGGGTCACGAGGAATGGAATGCCGATTACGTCGTAAGTGTCGGGGCTGGT
This sequence comes from uncultured Chloroflexaceae bacterium, assembly GCA_964346425.1. Lineage (GTDB taxonomy): Bacteria > Chloroflexota > Chloroflexia > Chloroflexales > Chloroflexaceae > JAAUSY01. Next base: position 1,140 of record CAYFVX010000400.1, read on the forward strand.
ATCCACGTGCGGCTGGTGGAAATGGTTGCCCCGGCGGTCATCAACCTGCTCAACGACGAAGAGCGATTGCAATTGTTCAGTGAACAGGCTCGCAAAGCCGCCCGCCCGTATGCTGCCTATACCGTGGCGGATGCGGTGCTGGAGCAGTTTGGGGGAGAGCAACATATGATACCAGTGAAGAGTGATAAGTGATGTGTGATGATCGGCTGCAATGCGCTCTATCACACCAGTTTACTCAACTATTCACCCGATAGAAAGAATTATTCGTGGTTCCGGCCTGATTATCCGAACGCGGTCTGCGGTCTGCCCTCTCTCGTCCACGGTCCACCGTCCCATCTAGCGTTGCTCCCGCCAGTCGCGCAACCCATCGCTTATCAACACACAGCCCAGACACACCTGCACCAGAGCGAGCGTCGGGAACACCACCAGCCACCAGTGTTGCAATATACCCTGCTGATAGCCCGCATGAATAAGCCGTCCCCACTCTGGCGTGGGTATCTTTGCCCCGATACCAATGTATGACAGGCCAGACACCATCCCCACCGCTACCGCAACATCCAGGCTGGCCTGCACCAGCAGCAAATCATACGTATGCGGCAACACATGCCGGCGTAGCAGATAGAGCGGCGAAGCCCCCTGGGACCTTGCGGCCTGCACAAACAGCGCATGCCTGACCACATGCACGTGGTCGCGTGCCAACCGCGCATAGGCAGGCCACAGTGTGATGCTGATGGCAACGATTGCCCCCCCCAATCCCCCGCCGGTCAACGTGGCAATCAACAGTGCCAGAATGACCGCGGGAAAGGCCAGAAACATATCCGCCAGCCGCATGAGCAGCATATCTATGTTGCCACCGCGGTAGCCAGCCAGCAAGCCAACACACGTCCCAAAGACACCAGCCGCACAGACAACAAGAAGCGCACTGCCAGGTGACAGCGCAGTCCCATACAACACACGGCTCAACAAATCGCGCCCTAGCTCATCCGTCCCCATAGGGTGGCTGAGCGAAGGTGGCTGCAAGCGGTGCGATATATTCTGCCGCTGCGGATCGAATGACGGCAACACCCACGCAACCAGCGCACCCAGCGGCCACAACAACACCAAACCCAACCCCACGGCAACGTGGACCTGTGCAGACCGCTGCCGGCTCCTCCCTCGCCGCAAAATCGAAACCGTCCACGAAGCTCTACCCACTATCCACTACCCAATCGCAAAGAAAGAAGGACAGCAGACGATTGGACCATTGGACCATAGACCATTGACAGGGACAGACAACTGCCGCAGCTTCGCTCTCGTAACGCATCCACCGCGCAAGCAGGTTGTGACGCGGAAGAGACGGGCTTGTGGGCATATCCAGCGGTTAAAAACCGCGGCTACGATTCCCCACGGGGTTCTTGCAATCAAAAAACTTCTACCCATATGAGTCTCCTCACTCCCCATCGCTCACCATTGGCATCGCCCAACGCTGTAGCACTTCCACCCCCAGATAGGTCAACGGATAAACCACGGCGGCAATCAGTGCCACACCGGTCACCGCGGGAAAATCATTATGCCGGGCGGCCTCAATCGCATACGTGCCGATACCCGGCCAGGAAAACACGAACTCGGTCAACACGGTCCCCGACAGCAAATGTCCGGCCGTCAAACCGAACACGGTCAGTGTCGGATTCAAGGCATTGCGCAGCGCATGGCGCAAGAGGACACAGCGTTGCGAACATCCTCTGGCACGCGCCGCCAGCACGTAGGGGGTCGCCAGCGCATCCAACAGCGCAATCCGCAACACGCGTATGAGATTGGCAGAAAACGTTATACCGAGCGTCATCGCAGGCAACACAAGGTAGTGCAGATTATTGACACTCGCTTGCAAATCCCCGCGGAATAGACTCTCCAGCACATAAAACCCGCTACCAGCCGGCTGCACCAGATCACTGGTTCTGCCAGTGCGCGGCAACCATTGCAGGTGGCTATGCAACAATTCCTTCAATACCAGAGCCAGCAAAAACACCGGCAAGCCATTGCCAAGCAGCGTAAAACCGCGGACAAACCAGTCCGGCCAGCGATTATGATAATTGGCCGCCAGCATACCCGGCCCGATGCCAAACAGCAAGGTAAAGCACAGACCGGCCAATGCCAGTTCTATAGTCGCGGCAAGCGGGCGAGCAAGTTCAACTGTCACCGGGTGGCCGGTGCGTATCGAAGTCCCCAGATCGCCCTGTATCAGACCACCGATATAATGCGTGAATTGTTCGGTGATCGGGCGGTCCAGAAGATGCTCCGCGCGACATTGTGCGAGTTGCGCCGCGGTCGCTTTGCTGCCCAGCACCGCCAGACACGGATCTATCGGCGACAGGCGCGGTAGGAGAAAAACGCTGAGCACGATACCGAGCACAACAAACAGCGTGCCGACCAGTCGGCGGACAAGAAAGAGCAGCTCCTCATTCATCTTTGCGGAACAGATTGAACGAAATGGCAGGCGTATCCGCCGCTGCATAGGCAAAGCCTTGCAGGGTGCTCCGATGTGCAAACAGCCGCGAGGGTTGATACAGCACCACATACGGCCCTTCGTGCATCACGCGCTCGCTAATCTTCTGATACAGCGTCATGCGTCGTGCAATATTCTGCTCACCAGCGGCCTGCTGCACCAGTTCAGCAATAGCCGCGTCATCCCACTGGTTGCGCCATGCCACTGACTCGGCGGACGCATCGGCAAACGGCGTGACGTTTGCATCCGGGTCGGGAAAGTCGGGAATCCAGAGGGTCATCACCATCTGGTGTTGCTGCGCACGGTAGGTATCAAGCAACTGATCAGTCTGCTGCACATCCAGCACAATCCCCACCTGTTCCAGGTCATACTGAATTTTGGCAGCCAGCGTACTCCACTCAATCCCACCGGGGGCTGAACCCGTCGGCACTAGCAACTCAATGGTCACCTCATCAGTGATGCCTGCCTGCTCAAGTAAACGCTTTGCACGCTCAGGATCATGCGTGAAAGGGCGTTGCCCGGTATGCCCCGGAATACCGGCCGGGATGATTTCTTGCGTCATGAGCGCATTATCGTGCAGCAGCGTCCCTATCTCCGCATAATTGAGTGCGTAACGAATGGCTTCACGTACCTCCGGTTGCCCAAGCAAGGGATCCGTCACATTCATGCCCATATAGATCAGATAGAGCGTTTCGACCCGTTGTACTTCAACCTCCGCAACATCCTGCAAAGCATCCGCCTGTACCGCGGTAAGATTTTGCACCAGGTCTACTTCGCCAGCCGTTATCAACGCCCGCAGGTCGGTCTGGTCCGCAATATCCCGCATGACAACCTGCTGAATAGACGGTGCCACTGTTTCGCGCCAGTAGGCCGGGTTGGCTCGCAACACCACCCGCTCATCCCGATCCCAGCGTTCAAGCATATAGGGGCCGCTGCCTACTGACTGTTCATTCAACCAGGCCGTATCCTCAAGGAATCCTTGAGCCTCAACCGCTTCACGCTCCAACACGGCCGCGACATTGAAACTCAGGATAGACAAAAAAACCTGCGGGTTGGCAGTAGATGGCAAAACAACTTCGACCGTATGAGTATCCACCGCGCGAATCTGTTCACGGGTGAGTTGTGCAATGTCGGTGAACAGAAACGCGGGCTGGCGGTTCAGGTCAATCGCCCGTTGCCAGGAAAAAACCACATCGTCCGCTGTCACCGTATTGCCACTGGCAAACGTCGCCT
>CAYFVX010000401.1:0-1674 GCA_964346425.1 uncultured Chloroflexaceae bacterium
CCGAGGTATTATTCCGATAGAAGAGTCTTCTCCTCTCAAAGAGGATTAAGACCTGCATATCTCTCCTCATAGCGGAAGAAGCGGGTATGTTTCTTCCTTGTCCAAACCTTCACCCACTAATTGGCACAAACAAGCTGTTCATCCAACACCTGGTCAATGGCACCAGAGAGTTGCTCGCCGGAGTCCCAGCGCAAAAAATCGCTTTTGAACAGATAGTCACTTGCTCCGAGCTCAAGTGCCTGCTCAACCTGGAGAATACTTTCGGCATCGCTCAATATGACCACCGGAATCCCTGCTGTCTTGACGTCTCGTTTAAGACGCGAAAGCACTTGAAGTCCATTGAGTATTGGAAGGTTCATATCCAGCAGGATGAGTGAAGGGTGATCGGTACATGCTTCGCGCCACCCTTGCCTGCCATCACTGGCAAGACGCACCGTATACCCAATACTTTGCAATAAAAGTTTGAGATGAATGGCCTGGCTTGGACTATCTTCTATCAATAGAATCGCTTTGTCGGTAATCATACGAATGCTCCTGGCTACCAATGAAAGAAGATGCTCCCACAGCGTAATGAACCTGTGGGAGGGAGTTCTCTCACGGTACACTTTTCACTATCTACCCCGTCAACTCCATTTCTCGCCTTGTAACGTTTGGGATATTGATTATAGTGTACCGAAATATTCCAGGAGTGTCTATGCGTAGTTCTACGTATTTTTTGGGCAACCGCTGAGAATAGCGGTACTATCAGGGTACTGGAATAACCAGTTCCTGACCGGGCGCAATAAGATCAGCTTGTTCTGCCGTCAATCCATTCATCCGCAGAATTTCTTCTACCGACACATTAAAGCGTTGGGCTATATTCCGCACCGTATCCCCCTCCTGCACAATGTAGATAGTTGGCGTTGGCGGGGCTGGCGTAGCCGTCGGCGGTGGTGGTGGTGCCGGCGTAGCCGTTGGTGGTGGTGGCACAGGCGTAGCCGTGGGTGGCACAGACGTAGCCGTGGGTGGCACAGGCGTAGCCGTGGCCGTTATGACTACTGTTGGTGTTGCCACTCCTGTTGGTCCCCCCTGCGTCGTCGTTGTCAATACACCGGTAGAAGTTGGTGCGCCCGTCTGGGTAATACCATTACTCGGCAATGGCAGCAATGGCGGGGCAACGTTGCCCGTCGCAGTCGGGGCCACCGTCATGGTCAATCTCACTGTTCTGGTAAGAACAGTCGCCGTCGGAGTCACCGTGGGGGTTGCTGTGGGAGTCATGGTCTGCGTAGGCGTCGGGGTGTATGTTGGCTGTATGCTTGCCGTAGGCGAAACGTGCAACGTTGCTGTGGGCGTGATGACAACTTCTGGCACCACCATCTCAGCCGGGGCATCCTCCGCTTTGCCAGGAGTAAACGGCAAGGTACTGGTACGTTGCTGATTCGCTCGTGGTGTATCCGTTAAAGAATATCCTTGAGAGGATGCAACCAGCACCCCTACCCCGATTAAAAGAGCAAGCAACACGACTGTAACGGTGATAACTATTCCACGTCGCCCTCCATTTTCTGATTGCTCGCTGGCCGGAGCTTCTTGCGCTGTATTTTGCTCCTGCGTACTCCCTTTTTGCTCGACAGCAGATGATGACTGCGGCTGCGGCTTTGGCTGCGGCTGCGATTGCGCCACAGCCGCAGGCGGTTT
>CAYFVX010000401.1:1774-4848 GCA_964346425.1 uncultured Chloroflexaceae bacterium
GCGCCCATCAGGTTTGCGCCCATCAGGTTTGCGCCCATCAGGTTTGCGCCCATCAGGTTTGCGCCCATCAATAGATGCTTTCTGCTTTGCTGGTTGGTGGGGCTCCCGTTCAGTTTCTGGCTGTTTCTTGCCCGTCGCGCCTGATTGTGACTTTGACGGTGGCTCTGGATCGGGCCGAGGTTCTTCTGGTTGGGTACTGGATGATTGCGTCTGCTCGGTACGGCGTGCTGATTGCTCGCCACGTCCGGTCTCGGTGGCAGACGGCTGTGGCTGAGGGGATACGGTGCGCAACCGGTCGGTAGTCGGACGATGATCATTGCTGCTTTTCTCCTGCACAACCAGCTTTGTGCTGGTTTGCTCTTGCAAAACAGCAAGCAATTGTTCCGCGCCAATCTTATCAAACCAGTTGATACATTGCCATCCCTGCAACACATCGGGCGTATCACAAGCCTCTAGCTTGACGAGCAAAATAAACGGTTGCCCTTCTGGTCGCTTGCGTGATTGGTTCAGCGCATAGACAATGTCCGGGTTGAGCGAGCCGGTTCGGGTATAGATATTGGCTGAAAGACAGACCAGAACAACATCCGATCCTTGCACAGCCTGCGCAATCTCATCTTCCCACCCCTCATCGGGTAAGAGCATCTTATCATCGAACCAGGTAGACACTCCTTCCGTGCGTGAAAGATAATCATAGACCTGACGAGCTTTCAGCCGGTCTTTGCTGGAGTACGAAAGAAAAATACGTAATGGTTGGTGTTTTGTTTCGGACATAATATTTACATACCAACGTCTCTGTCCTTGCACAAAGCAGAAACGTTATGCGATTCTCGTCTTCAAAAGCTTGCTCCCTCTGCTGACATCTTCGCCAGGAGAGGGTTTCCTTCCTTCATTTGCCCATGCTCATTGTAACAGAAGATTATCTTTGTTTCCCTGAGCATAGTTTACGATCTCTCAGTATACCACACCCTTTATGGACCGGAACCGTAAACAAACAACGGATACCTGCCACAGTCATTGATGCCTCTGGAAAGGACAAAGCGGTACGCCACCTGTAGCTATTTTGGGGGGGTGTGGGTTTTTCGCTGGACTTTGTCCATGTGCGCAAATGGACGAAACGGTGTATTCGGCAGAAGAATGCCACAGTGGATTTTTTGCATGGTCGCATGAATCCACCGATGTGCTCAAAAATCCCCGTTAAAGCGTATGGGGAGATTGAGGGGCAGCAGCCCCGCAAAACCTCCACACCCCACGCCAATCGGGTTGGCGGCGAAGCCGCCAGCGAGCAAGCGGTCACATATATGCGTGACACCAGGGCTTTGCTGCTGCGCAGCAAGAAATGGACAAAGTCCAGTTTCGGATTCGTCGAAAAAACCCACAAACCCCACTCCAATCGGAGAGCGAGGGAAGAGAGTCCACTCGCACTCCCTGTAGGGAGCACCCACTGAGCATTCATACCTCTTTTTCAACATGCAGGAATAGGATATAATACCAGACGGAACATAGAAACATATGGAGCACCTTCAATGTCCAGGCTGATAATCAACCTTCTTTTTTTGCTGATCATCGTTGCGGTGATGATATACCAGGCTTACCGTTCGCCAGCCCGCTCCTACCGTCGGGCCGCTTTTAGCACGGCAACGGGGGCATTTGCTTTGCTGGTTCTCTTCAATCTCAATGTGTTAGTTCAGCAAGAAACTGCTCCGTGGACCATAGCAGTATTGTGGCTCGTCTTCGTGCTCTTGCTCGCCAGCCTGATCTTTCTGGCACTTTCCTGGCGCAAGGGCGAGATGCAAGAAAAAATGGACCGCATCCGCCAGGCGGTTGCCGACGAACGGCAACGCCGCGGAATTCCTGAGCAGGAGCAAAAGCAACCAGAGAAAAAAGAAAAACAATAGGAAGGAGGCTTTGATGACCACTGATTTACCCACGATTGGTCAGCAAGCACGAGCAGCATCGCGCACCCTGGTCACTATCACCAGAGAGCAAAAAGACGCTACCCTGCATGCCATTGCGGATATGCTGCACGAGCAGCAGGATGATATTCTGGAAGCCAATAATAGGGATATGGAAGCCGCACAAGCAGCCGGTACCAACCAGGCATTGCTCGATCGCATGCTCCTCACCCCAGAGCGACTTGCGTCTATTGCGGCAGATACGCGCAACGTGGCAACGTTGGAAGACCCGGTTGGGGAAGTATTCGATAGTTCTGCTCTGCCCAACGGTCTGAAATTGCACAAACTCCGCACCCCGCTTGGCGTGGTCGGGGTTATTTATGAAGCCCGCCCCAACGTCACGGTAGATATTGCCGCCCTCTGCTTGAAGTCCGGCAATGCGGTTATCTTGCGCGGGGGGAGCGATATTCGCCAGAGCTGTGCCGTCATCACCCGCGCTATCAATACTGCGCTGGAGCGGGTGGGGCTGCCCGCCACCGCGGTGCAAAGTATTACCGACCCTGACCGGGCAGTGGTCCGCGAGATGTTGCAACTGGACCACTCCATTGACATGATTATTCCACGTGGGGGGGCTGGCTTGCACCGTTTCTGTATTGAGAACGCCACCATTCCCGTCATCACTGGCGGTATCGGTATCTGCCACATTTATGCAGACCCTACTGCGGATGTCGAACGGGCTCTTCCGATTATCGTCAATGCCAAAACACAGCGGCCAAGTGTTTGCAATGCGCTGGATACCTTGCTCATCCATCGAGATATTGCGCCCACGCTGGTGCCGCGGGTGTGTGAAGCCTTGCATGGCAAAGGGGTAACGTTTCGTGCCGACCCGGATGCGTTGAAAATCATCTCCAATTCGCTCGGCGCATCAGCCTGGACTGTCACGCCGGCAAAGCCCGAAGATTTTGAAACAGAGTTTATGTCGCTCACGCTGGCAATCCGCATTCTTGACAATCTGGACGATGCGATTGACCATATCAACACACACAGTATGGGGCATAGCGATGCTATTCTGACCAATAACCGCGCAGATGCGGAAACGTTTATCCAGAAAGTAGATAGCTCGGCGGTGTTTGGGTGGTAGAGCAGTCGTAGCATGGGGGGAGGTATTGAGGATATACAGGA
>CAYFVX010000402.1:0-4835 GCA_964346425.1 uncultured Chloroflexaceae bacterium
GGGGCTGGCGTGGGGGTGGGTGGTTCAGGTGTGACGGTTGGCAGGCGAGCCAGGGTGGGGTAGGGGGAAGGCGTGGGAGGCAGGGCATCTTTCAGGAAATTGCAACCGCTGAGCAGAAGCGCAGAGAGAATGAGCAACAGCAAGTGTACGTGTTTGACTAAAAACGCAGGCGGCGAAAGATGCATGCTTCGGCTTTTCATGAGCAAAGAACCAGCACTGTGCGGGGAACAAACGCCCCTCTTTGCACAAGCACTGGTACATACAACTGGTCGGGGCGAGTGGATTTGAACCACCGACCTCCGCGACCCGAACGCGGCGCTCTACCAGGCTGAGCCACGCCCCGCTAACCAGAAACGTATGAGTGGTGCCGAAGGTGGGACTCGAACCCACAAGAGGTTACCCTCAGTGGTTTTTGAGACCACCGCGTATGCCAATTCCGCCACTTCGGCGCACAACCCCTATTATACCAAAGTGAAGGGGGAGCGTCAACAACCCCTTTTGAGGTACCTGTTCACATTCACGGGAAAGAAAACGAGCCACGCACGTCAGTAAGCGGATATTTCCCGTTCGTAAGCACATTTATCCGCTCCCTCACGGTCGCGGCTCGCCTGTTTGCCTCATTTCTGAACAGTTACTTTTTGGTGTAATTGTTCAGAAGTAGGTGACGGGCCTCTCGCTAAGATGCAAAGAACGCAAAGACCGTGGACACGCATTGGACAACAGTCGCAGTCATTGATACTTCTGGAAAGGGCAATGTGGTACGAGAATATCCCCTTTGAGCAGGACAATAGCGGAACATGATTGACCTGTTTGTTGTTTGGCATGCGCGTTGCCCTTTTCCCCTGCCTGTGCTAGAATAAACCTTTTGGAACGATATAAATGAGGTGATTTCGTGTCTCTATGCGACGCCTTTGGTCGCAGGGATGATACACATAGGGCGTGGATTCCGCGGCTGCAAGCCGCGGCTACAGGTTCTTGTATTCAACTATGAAATGGCACCGTTACATGCTCGTGGTGCTCATCGGGTTGCTGCTGGTGAGCATTGCTCTACGAATGTGGATTGTCGTCCGTCAGCGGGCTGCGCAATGTGCTGCTGTTCCACTGCTGGCGGAAAATCTGTTGCCCAATGCTGACCTTGCACAGGTGGGGCAGGCTGGCCCGCTGCCACAGGGCTGGCAGGCGGGTGCGCCCGGTGTGCAGGTGGGGGCTTTTGCGCTGGATGGCGATGCACGCTCGCTGCAATTGATGGGCATTGCCAACTATGTGCAAACGCCGGCTATTGCGGTGCAGCCGGGCAAGACGTATTGTTTTGTGGGGCACGCTATCACGGACAGCGACAGCGAGCGCGGCACCTTTGTGCAGGTGACGTTCCGCTGGCTCGACCAGGCGGGCAATCTGCTGCATACCATGAGCAGCGACTGGCAGCCAGTCGTGCTCTGGCAGGCGGAATCGCCGCCTGAAAGCTGGTCGCGTATCCAGGCGGCATTCACCGCACCGCCGCGGGCGGCCACGCTACATGTGCGTATTGCGCCGGCCTCGGATGACCGTGTCTATCTGGATGTCATGCGGGTCCAGCAGTCACTTGCTGCGGAGGAGCCAGAGCAAACACACGAGTCCCAGGCGATGCTTGAGAGCCAGCAACCAGTGGGCGATGGCGATTCTGCCACCTCGTTGTGCAGGTTGGCACCCTGGCCGCAGGGCAGGCGGGCAGCCGTTTCGTTTTCGTTTGATTGGGAGACGACGATGGCGGGGTTAATCCATTCGCGTTCGGTGGGCGACCCGTATGGAGAGAGCGATCCGCTGTTGCGTGGTATGCGTATGCGCGAAGGTGTGACAACGACGATTACGCTCTTCCGTCCGTATGGCGTGCGGGCGACCTACTATGCGGCTGGCTATTCGCTGCTGATGAGCAACACGAACCGTATAGAGTTTCTCGGCAATCCGACCTATGATTGGGCAACGACGGCGAACCGCTGGACCAGCAACCACTGGCAGAACACCCCCTGGTTTGCGCCCGACCCGTATGGGACGGTGCAGAGCCATCCCGCCTGGTATTTCGGCGATCTGGTTGCGCCGTTGCAGCAGGCCGGGCACGATATTCAAAGCCATACCTTCAGCCATTTCTATGGCGGCTTTGTGCATACGCAAGACTGGCGCGAAGATACGCAAACCTGGAACCGCGTGGCGGCATGGCGGGATGTTCCCTCGGTGCGTTCGCTGGCGTTTCCCTGGAGCAGCAGTGGCGGGATGAGCTATGCCAGTTGGGATGTGCTGGCGGAGGCGGGGGTGACCTCGGTCACGCGGCTGAGCGACCAGTCGCAGTATAATCTGTTTCCGCAGGATGAACATGGTCTGGTGGTGATGCCGCGTTGTCGTCCGTTGCCGGGCCATGCGCGTATCCTTGCCTGTCCGGATTTTTACCTCACGACCAGCAGTGTGGAGCAGGCATTGACGCAGGTTGAACGGGCGGTGCAGGTGGAGGGGATGATAGACCTCTGGGCGCATACGGAAGAGGTGGTTTCGGCGGAGCAACAGGCGGCATGGAAACGTGTGGTAGACTATGTGGCGGAGCATCCCGACATCTGGGTGGCTCCGTTGCGTGAGATTGCCGACTGGCAGCAGGCGATGCATCAGGTGCAGATTGCTGCGCCTGGGCGTCGTGCAAATGAGGAACAGCAGGACATGGTTCAGTGTCGTATAACGAACAATAGTGATCGTGATTTGCAGGACGTGACATTGCGGCTGACTTTTTCGCCCGGGCGGGTGGTGATAGATGGTGAGCAGCAGACAACGGAAGGGGCTGAGGACATCGTTATGGATATTGCTGCAGGACAGACGCGGGAGGTTGCGGTATGGCGCAGACAATAGAGGGTGAGCAACCGCTGGCTTCGCGTACTTTGCTGCAAAACTGGCTCGATATGCTGGGGACACGCCGGGCCGGATTGTGTCTCTATCACTGGCTCTGGATTGTGCTCAGTGTGGTGGGTGCGCTGGTGGTGGTCGCTCCGCGGGTGGTGTCGCAGCCGCTGGTATATCATGCGGTTGCAGAAACACGGTTTGATGCAGCACGCTATGCAGGGTTATATACTGGTGAGGAGCCAGGCCACGATTTCCATGTTGCGGTGCAGGATGCGAAGTATGCCCTACGGCAGCGTGCGCTGGCGCAACGGGAAGTGCGCTTTGGTAGCCCCGACTACCGTGTGGAGTATATTCCCCAGGAGCGTGGGGTGGTGCAGGTGCAGGGTGTTGCGCAGACGGCCTCCGAAGCGCAGATGCTGGCGAACGATGGAGCGGAGGAACTGGTGCGGCAGGTCCAGGCGGCTGGCGGACGCGAGGTGTTGCGCAATCTGCTTGGCTGGGAACTGGTGGCGGCTGTGCGCAATGAGCCGCTCTCCTCACCATTTGAGTATCATCTGCGCACTATCATTGAGCACGATGCGTTTCCGATGAGCCGTCCAATTGAGCCAGTTTCGGCGCGGATGGAAGTTGGCGAGTTGACGCTACAGGAACAGAACGACGTGACCCGTGCGCTGGAAGCTCGCTATGACCTGTGGACATTTGAAATCAATACGCGCAACGCGACGCTGGACGCGCTGTGTGGCACCACGGGCAAAACGTCAACGGCTGAGCGCGAGGCTGCGCTGCGCAGTTGTGTCAATGCGGGCGATGCCGTTGCCGCGGAGCCAGGGGTTGCTGATATGGCCTATCGTGCCAGGCTTGAGCTTGAGGCGCGGGACAGGGCAATTGCGCGGCGGCAGGCTATTCATGGCGCATTGCGCTATATGATCGATCAGCAGGACCAGAACTTCCACCCGGATACGCCGGGTGAGGCATACCGTATTGCGGCCGAGTTGCCTGGGGAGCCGGTGGCGCGGCATATTCCGTTGTTGCTGCTGTTGACTGTGCTGATGGGGCTGGCCTTTGGTGGAGTCGGGGTGGCGATAGACCGTAGTGCCGGGGTAATGCCCAAGTTGCGGGAACTCTGGAGCTACCACGAGCTTATTCGCGATCTGGTGGTGCGTGACCTGCGCGTGCGCTACAAGGGGAGTGTGCTCGGTTATGTCTGGACGCAACTGGCACCGTTGTTGATGATGCTGGTGTTTACGTTTGTTTTTACCTTCCTGATGCCAAGCGGGATTGCAGTGTTTCCCGTGTTTTTGATTGTTGGTCTGTTGCCGTGGAATTATTGCAATGAGGCGGTCAGTAGCGGCACACGTAGTGTGATAGATAATGCCAATCTGATTAAAAAGGTATTCTTCCCGCGGGAAATTCTGCCGCTGGTCAGTGTCTTTTCCAGTTTGCTCAATTATCTCTTCTCTCTACCGATGATGTTTCTGGTGATGGGGGTTACCCAGTTGCTGGTCCTGGGGCAACTGAATTTTTCCTGGACATTTTTCTATCTGCCAGTATTGGTGATTATTCAGACGCTCTTTCTTATCGGGATGACGATGTTTGTGAGTGCGCTGTCCGTCTTCTTCCGCGATGTGGTGCATTTGATAGGTATTCTCATGCTCTTCTGGTTTTTCCTCACGCCGGTGTTTTATGCGCTGGATACGGTCAGCATTCCGGGGTTGGCACGGGTGGTGCGCTGGGTCAATCCGATGGCATCTATTGTAGAGTTCTACCGCGAAATTCTGTATGGCAACACCGTACCGGCCGGGATGATACCCACGCCGGGCCTGCCTGCGCTGGATAGTGTGCTACGTCTGATGGTGACGGTTGTGCTGGTGCTTGGTTTTGGATACTGGTTTTTCCAACGCAATAGCGGCAAGTTTGGCGAGTTGTTGTGATGGTCGGCGGCGCCTCCGTGGGCGAGCACGACCATTCACGCGCAG
>CAYFVX010000403.1:0-4831 GCA_964346425.1 uncultured Chloroflexaceae bacterium
TGATGCGTACTCCTGTCCATTTTTGAGGAGATTGTGCCTACCTAGCTATAGCTCATCCCCTTTGTCCTTTGTTTGTTCCATGCTCAGACGATGTTCCATGCGTTGTACTATAACTAACCGTAGCCCCATCTCCTGAACCAGTCTGCTGACTGGAAGAAGATGAAGCCGCTTGCGACGTATGCTGGCTTGCGGTCACCGCAGATGGTACGGAATGCTGTTCAGCAACCTCACCCTGACCAGACCGGCGGCGTATAAACCGATTAAACCGTTCCACGCTGCCAACCAGCAAGCTATAGGCCGTAGGCACAACCAGCAGCGTGAGCAGCGTCGAGGTAATCATACCCCCAATCAACACCACCGACAACCCCTGCCGAATTTCCGAACCTTCACCCAGCCCGATAGCAACCGGCATCGCCCCGGCAATAATGGAGAGAGACGTCATCAGAATAGGCCGCAAACGCACAGCACCGGCCTTCTCAAGGGCAATATGCTTGTCAAACCCGGCCCGGCGCAAGCGATTGGTAAAATCAATCAACAGAATAGAATTCTTGACCACCAGCCCCATCAACATAATCAGACCAATCATGCTGATAATATCCAGCTCCATTCCTACAATGCGCAGCGCAAGGAACGACCCCAGAAAGCTAAACGGCATCGCAAGCATAATCACGAACGGTTGCAAGAACGATGCAAACTGCGAAGCCAGCACCATATAGACAAACAAAATCGAAAGCCCCATCGCAATCAGCAACGTCTGGAACCCTTCCGCCTGCTCCTCCGCATCCCCACCAAACCCAAACTCAACGCCCGGCGGTGCTTCAAAACCGCGCAAAGCCACACGGATTTCCTGAATGACATCGTTCGTATTTCGGCCGACCACATTGGCACCAATAATAATCTGATTGGCCCGGTCATAGCGGCGGATAGTCGTTGGCCCGGCATCAAACTGCACGTCTACCAGCGACCCGATAGGACGGCTCCCATTGAGCGTTGGCACGTTGATAGCGGCAATATCATCAAGACTCGCCCGATCACCCGGCTGCAGCCGCACCACAATATCAACATCCTCCCCATTTTTGCGAAAGACATCCGCCTTCGTCCCATTCACCAGTGTGCGTACCGAGCTGGCAAGATCATCGTTCGTAATCCCGATATCGCCAATTTTGGAAGGGTCAACAAATATCTGCAACTCCGGCTTGCCAGGCTTATAAGTCGTATCAATATCCACCAGACCTTCCACCTGACCTGCCTGACCTTTAAGCTCCTGCAGAAAGGGGATTAACTCTTCCAACGGACGGGTCGTATTGACCTGCAACTGCACATCCCGCCCGGTCACCTGCGAACTATTGCCGCCCGGCCCGCCCGCCTCTTTGCCAAAGGCCAGCGTGGGCAGGAAATCAAGCTGTGGGCGCATACGCTCAATCACCAGATCCGTTGGCTCGTGCTCCTCATGCAACTTGACGAAGATTTCGCCCCGTTCATCGGTGCCGCCGCCACCGCCACCGCCACCGCCCACCGTAGTAAGCACCGCTTCCACTTGCGGGTCCTGCATAATAAGCTGCTCGGCACGCAGCGCAAGTTCATTCGTTTTCTCTAGCGGTGAGCCGGGCGGAAGTTCATAGCCCACATAAAACGTCCCCTGGTCTGATTCCGGGAAAAAGGCCATCTTCAAACCAGAAGCAACATACACACTCAACACCAGAATAACCAGCGTGATGCCGACAATAACCAGCCGATTACCCAGACTCCAGCTCAACAACCGCGCATAGCCACGGCCCATCCAGCCGACATCCTCTTCCAGCTCAGAAGCTATCTCGCTTTGTTCATCAATCTCTTCATACTCACCATTTTCTGCCTGTTGCTGTTTTTTCGCCTCCAGTTCCTTGCGCTTCGCCACATGCTTCTTACTTTCTTTAAACAACCGTGCCGAGGTCATCGGAGCCAGTGTAAACGCCTCAAACAACGACAATGCCATTGCGGAAGCTACCACCAGACCGAATGACTTGAAAATAATGCCAGCAATACCCGACGTAAACGTCACCGGTACGAACACCGCAATCACCGTCAGCGTCATCGCCAGCACCGCGAGGGAGACCTCCGCCGTCCCGCGGCTGGCAGCAATCATCGGCAGTTGCCCCATTTCTGCATGGCGGAAGATATTCTCGCGCACCACAATGGCATCGTCAATCACCAGACCAACCGAGAGCGAGAGACCCAGCAACGTCACCACATTGATGGTCAGGCCAAACAGCGAAATCGCGATAAACGTCCCGATCATGATGATCGGCAGACCAATCAACGTCACGACCGTATTGCGCACATTGCGGAAGAAGAGAAACACCACCATCATCGCCGCCAGCGACGCAACCAGCAACTCCTCGATAGCACTATGGGTTGACTCCTCAACAAACACCGACGAGTCATTCGGAATAAAATATTCCAGATCCGGGTACTGCGGAAAGATAACCGCAAGCTCTTCTTTCACATTGTCCGCTACTGCGACTACATTGGCATCCGAACGCTTGATAATCTGGATAGAGACCGCATCTTTCCCATCCAATCGCGCATACGATTCCACATCTGCGATCCCATCCTCAATCGTCGCCACATCACCAATGCGGTAGGGCGTGCCGGTAATCCGCGCCTGGGCAATATCCTGCGGATCCTGAAACATACTCGGCGCACGGAGCGCAACATCCAGCTCGCCCGTATTGATACTCCCCAACCCACGATTGATATTGGCACGCTGCACCGCCTGCGTGACCATTACGGGCAAAATCTGGCGGGCTTGCAACTTTTCCAGATCGAGCAACACATTGATCTGTCGCTGCTGCCCACCATTGATCGTCACCGAGCCAACCCCCTGAATACGCTGCAACTGCGGGATAATATCATCCTCAATCACCTTGCGCAATTCCACTGGCGTGCGCTCACCCTGGCTGAAAACAGCCATCGAGATAACCGGGATTTCCTGCGGGTCAAATTTGAAGAAGAGCGGGTCTTCCACATCCGCAGGTAATTGCGGCAAGATGGCATTCACTTTACTACGCACATCTTGCTCCGCAATATCCACATCCACGTCGGTCTCAAACTCGACCGTAATCATATTGGCACCCTCATATGACTCCGAGGTAATATGTTTGACCCCGCTGAGGGAGATGAGCGCATCTTCAACCGGCTCCGACACCTGTTCCGCCACACTATCGGGGCTGGCACCAGGATAGATAACTTGCACCGCCACAATAGGGATGGAAAAATCAGGATACAGATTGACCGGCAGCGAACTATACGACAACAAGCCCATCGTCACGATGAGCAACATAATCATCGTAATAAAGACGGGTTGGCGTATGGAGGTATCAGCAATAGCAACGCCATTTAGTTCTGGCTCGTGTTTCTGCATACTCATGAAGTTCTTCCGCCTGTCATTAAACTACCAAAAAACTGTTCACATTCAAGATAAAATCCTGGGAACACAGGTATGTTGCCTGCCCTGGAGCAGGCGCGATGCCTGTGTTCCCAGGATTGCCTTCACTGGCTTATGATGTAATACCATGTTCGGGTGAACAATTGAGAAAACAGGTGTGATAGAGCGCATTGCAGACGCTCATCACTCATCACTCATCACTCGTCACTGGTATAAGGTCCATGCCAGACGTCACTTGACTCTTTTGCGTGTATCCCTGTATACTACACACACGGTAACACTATACAGTAAAAATTCTTTACTTGCAAGTAGGTTTCTTAAAATACAAGGCTGTCGCGACAGCCACAAAGGGGCTGGGGCTGCGCCCCAATGGGAAATAAGCGGTAGCTTCATGCACATAGCGTGCCGACGGGGGCTACCCCCTCAATGGGTGACACCTGTTTTGTGTGCTGCTTGCGCACGGCAAAAAACGCACGCTGTTGCGTGCCACAGCTTTACCGTGGGGTTTGTTGTTTTTTCGACTTCGTCGAAAAAACAACAAACCCCACCAGAATGGGGAGTGTGAGGGAACCAGGTTCCCTCACACTCCCCCAGGTGACACCCATTGCGGGGGCTACCCCCTCGGCGGGGTTCACCCCGCTGCAAGTTCCGCTTGCAAACGGGCAAAACATGCACACAGGGGCGTGCCAACCCATTCTGGTGGGGTGTGTGTTTCGACGAAGTCGAAACACACACCCCACCCCACTCCAATCGGGTCGGCGGTACACCGCCAGTGAGCAAGCAGTTACGCATATGCGTGAAACCAGGGCTTTGCTGCTGCGCAGCAAGCCCTGGACAAAATCCAGATTGCTTTCAGGAAAGAAAACTATGTCAACACCACTACGCGAGCGACGTCGCCAATTATTGGCAGAGGAAATATTGCATGCAGCCCAACGATTGATGGCCGAAAAGGGGCATGCACTGATGTCTATGGATGAACTGGCCGCACGGGTAGGCATCTCCAAACCCACCCTCTACAGCTACTTCGCCACCAAAGACGAACTGATCGTCAAAGCAGCCGTGAATACTATGGAAGAAGTCATCGGTGTCCTGGACGATGCAGACCAGCACCAGACATCCCCACTGCAACGCATCGCGCTACTGCTGCAAACAACCATCTCCCGCCAGATAGACCAGGAAACGATGGAGCCACGTCCCTGGCGGGCGGAAACGTTTGAATTTTTATGTAACCATGAAGAATCAGCAGCCGTGATACGCCATATGGATGAAACCCTGGACGGACTGGCACAGCAAGCCATAGACTGTGGAGAAATTGACCCACGACTAGATAAAGCGATGGTCGTGCGTACCTTTTATGCCCTGCTGCACGCCCTCAATGTGGGGCACGCCAGCATCAGCGGCCCC
>CAYFVX010000404.1:0-4820 GCA_964346425.1 uncultured Chloroflexaceae bacterium
CATGGCTTTCGCAAAGTCTTATGTCATACGACATAAGACTTTGCGAAAGCCATGGTCGCATATCCGACAAGAGGCTCTGTTTGCGGGTGGTATAATGCTAAGGAATGGAAGATGTTTGAATGTTTGTGCAAAGACCAGGAGGCATGGTTATGATTATCGGAACAACAGCCCCCGGCGAAGCCCCACCGATTGCCGACGGCCCACCGCAGGGATATTGGACGGTGGCTGACTGGGAGCGACTGGCGGACACTCGTGCGACAACGAATGGCTACCGCTATGAAGTGATAGATGGAGTTATTACCATGACCACTGCGCCGAGCTTCTTTCATCAGTGGATTATCTCCGTGCTTATTGAACTGCTGGGTGTTCCGCTCAAACGGTTGAAGAAGGGCATCTATGCCGTGGCTCCCATTGGCATGGTCATTCCACCAAAGATTGCCGCGCAACCTGACTTTCTGATAATTCTCAATCACAACCGCGAGATTATCCGTGGTGGACGCATTCGTGGTGCGCCGGACCTGGTGGTGGAAGTTCTTTCGCCAGGCAATAGCACCCAGGAGATGGAGCGCAAACGGTGGAGCTATGAGCACATCGGTGTGACGGAATATGCGGTGGTAGACCCGGCCACCCGCACGCTGATCTGCTATCGCCTCGGCAGTGACGGGACGTATGACGAGGGGCAAGTGTTTGCTGAAGCGGATGCGGTGACGTTTGCCTGCGTGCCAGAAGTGGCGTTGCGCGTTGGCGACCTGTTCGCGGACGCGCCCGATACCACGCTGGACGTGGAATAATTATGGCGTGATTGCTTACTTGTGTTCTTTATGATACAATTTGCCACAGGTTTTATCTTCGTAGGAGATAGCAACGCGAAGGAGGTCAGGTTATGATGATCTGGTTTATGTTCATTCTCTTCATTCTTACAGCCGCTATTCCGCTGGCCTATTTCCAGTTTTTCAAGGATTTTCTGGAGGAATAGGTAGCCACATACTCCTCACTTACCTGCCCTCCAACTCCCCGGTATCAAGTGGGTCTTGTGCAGCCAGCGTGCGTAAGAATATGAGGATGCAAACATTGGTAATTGCTGATGAATTCACACGGATTTTCTTCTCAATTCGAGGCTGATCCGTGTGAATTCTTTTCAGGTGTGACATATCATGCCCATGGTCGTGCTGGCTTTTCCTGCGTAAATTCGACGATGCTCTCTCTCCTGCACAGCGTCCAAAAGATGTAAGAGCCATGGTTCACACTCTCTGGAAAGGGGGACGCATGGCAAGCGAGGAATATAGTATGAGGTATGTAGCTCATATTGGAGCAAACCAACAGATAGTAGTTGAAAACCGTGATGCGCAGACGTTCATCATGCTCGGCTCTGCAAGCCCTGGGCAGCAACAAAGCCAGCAATCCAGTGTGCAGAGTGGTGAATGGATACATCCTCCCGTGCTCTACCGCACGATACGTGGCCTCGTGCTGCGTCTTGAAGGGCAGCAGGGCGTTTTCTATTGCACCCTTCAGACCCAGGGGGGGGGGATGCAAGTTTCAACAACCGCTTCGCCGGAGTTGCGTGGGGCGGATGTGCTCCCCCTGCAGCGAGCTTCCCACGAACAGCCGGCTCCCGGTTTACCTCCAATGGAGCCAATGAAACCAATGGAACCAATGGAACCAATGGAGCCAATGGAACCAATGAAACCGATGGACTCCATGAAGCCAATGCGTATGCAGATGGGAAACATGCAAATGCAAATGGGCGAAGAGAGCCAATCCCATGCAGGCACTTCCCCTGCGCCCGCTGGTAAACGTTTTTGCTCGCAGTGCGGGCATGCGGTTGGTCCACAAGACCGTTTTTGCTCGGCGTGTGGTCACCGTTTGAAGACAGCAGAATAAGCCTGGAAGATTAGGAAACAGATTGCGAGACAGGTTGAGAGACAGGTTGAGGAATTGATGAAGGTTATTTTTCTTGGCGGAGCCTCCGGTATCGGGGCAAGTTGTGTTGCGGTTCAAATAGGCGAACAGTGGGTGCTGGTAGATGCGGGTATTCGGATGGACCCGAATGCAGACCGCCTGCCTGATTTGTCGGTGCTGCAAGATAAGCCGCTTGCGGCTATTTTCGTCACACATGCGCATGCCGACCATATCGGCGCGTTACCACTGGTGCATCAGTCGTTTCCAACGGTGCCTATCTACGCAGCCCGCGCAACCATGCTGCTCATGGAAGTGATGCTCCATGATGCGTTGCAGATTATGGCAAAGCGTGCGGCCACCGAGTTTGAAGTGCCGCTCTACGATGAGACAATGGTCACTTCCATGCTGCATTATCTGCGTCCTTTGCCAATGACCGGCACGCTCTCCATTGCCGAACTTCCGAATGTGACGATCCATACCGCTCGTGCCGGCCATGTGGCTGGTGCAGTCAGCATTGGTTTCGAGGCTCCCGATGGACGTTTGCTGATTAGCGGTGATGTGAGCGTGACGCCGCAACATACCATTCCTGGCGCACACCTCTCCACACTCCGCCACCCGGATTTATTTATTCTGGAAAGCACCTATGGCGCACGGCTCCATCCCAATCGGCAGACGGAAGAAGAACGATTGGCGCAAACTGTTGCTGAAGGCATTGCACGAGGTGGGCATGTCTTGATACCTGCCTTTGCTCTCGGACGGGCGCAGGAAGTGTTGCGTATTCTGCATATGGCGCAGCGGCGCGGGCAGATACCCGAATTCCCAGTCTGGGTAGATGGCCTGGTGCGCAAGGTTTGCACCACCTACACCGCCATCCCCAATGCATTGTCGCCCGCCTTGCAACGGCAAATCCACAAAGGCTACCCCGTCTTTTTCACCGGCATGATTCGTTCGGTTACCGATACCCGACAGCGTGAGCGGATTATCCAGGGGCCGCCCTCCTGTATTGTAAGCAGCAGTGGCATGTTGACGGGCGGGCCAAGTGCTTTCTACGCCTCTCATCTGGCAGAAAACCCCAATGCCTCGATTTTGATTACCGGCTATCAAGATGATGAAGCTCCTGGCCGCAAACTGCTTGCGCTGGCAGACAAAGAAACCAAAACGCTCGAACTGAATGAAAAAAACGTGACGGTGCATTGTCGGGTTGATCGCTATCACCTCAGTGCGCATGCGGATGGCAATGAACTGACCGCGATGGTCAGTGCGCTCAAACCACGCCGCGTCGCGCTGGTGCATGGCGACCCCGAATCGCGGGTTGCCTTGCAACAACGGTTGGAGCGATTGACGGATGCATTCCTGGCTTCTGAAGCACACCCTATAGAAATTGAAACCAGAGGTAAAAAAGGCAAAAAGACGGTTCAACCAGCCCAGGTTGCGCAAACGGCGGTTACCAATACGCAGCCACTGACGGAAGATTCGCTCGAAGCCCTGTGGCTGGCAGTGCGTGATGGCTCTGGAACACAAATTATTAGTGTGCGCGAACTGGCTCTCGCATGGTATGGCATCTCGGCCGGGGCAAATGAAGAGAGCCATGTACAGCAGGTGCTTGAGCAAAGTACGCAGAGTAACCCGCCAGTGCGCCATTATTTTGTTCCCATGCCAGAATTACCGGGCCTCTATCGCGTGCGTGCGCCAGAAGCGCAAGAAGAAGTAACCCAGAGCAGCAGTACACACAGTCTCCAGCCTGGAAAAGTCGTGTTGTTGCAGGCATATGGTGAAAAACTCTCACCAGCCGTCTGTTTTGATACGCGCGGTGAAGCTATCTGGGCCTATCTCTCTGCCAGCGAAGGGAGCCGCACGCGGTTTCCGCGCACGGCAGTGCTGGAGCTTGTTGGCTCCTGGCAACCCTACCCCATTACCGATGTGTCTGCCACCCGGCAGAAACTGGCAGATATGGTCAAAGCTGCGCAGCGCTGGCAACGACAGCATCCGCCCCGCTCCATTGTGGACATGATGCAACTGGGCAAAGCCTACGAGTATGAGGATATTCTTGCCTTCTTTCAAGTTGGCGAAGATGATCTGGTGGCACGCCTGGCGGTAGCTCTGATGTTGAATGATACCCCGCGCCTCTTTATTCGTCAGCAAGAGGTGGTCTATCCGTTGCATCGAACTCGCTACCTGTTGAGTGAAGAGTGGAAGCACGCCCTGGAAGAAGGAGCCGGCGATATACGTCCCGATCAGATGTGGATCCTCTCCGTACTGGAAAAGCATATTGGTGCGCCCGCTGACCTGTATCGGCGGAGCGTCAATCCAGATACCGGCGAGGTCACGCTTGCCTTTCACTTTCCGGCGATTTCCCGAGAAAAGTATAAAGATGCCCTGCAAAAAGTGTCTGAGGAAGCCGGCGTGCCGATAACTATTGCCCCCCAACCTCATCAGGGGGCATTGACGGATGCCGCGCATGCCATTCTGCCCACCGGCTTGACAGCAACCAAGACGTCACTGCATCATGACCAGGAAGTTATCCGTTTACGCTGCAGCGGTTCCGCCGACAAGGAGGCTATTGTGGCTGCCGTCAACCAGTTTCAGCAACAAACCGGCTGGTCGCTTGATATCGAATATGAGACGCCGCCTGGCGAACCACCACAACCAGCCCTGGCGAGTGACCAACCCGCGAAGCAGCTCAAACCGCGTAACAACCGGCTTGACCTGCATAGCGCGATGGCATTGACGCGGGCTATCCTGCGCAATGAACCAGATTTCTACAAAGTAAGCGCAGACCAATCGCAAGGGATGCTCACAGTACGGTTCCACTTTCCTGATATGGCGGGCAAAAGGGGGGAAAAATCCTTTAAAGAAATTTAAAAAAAAAACCGCTGGGATGTTACCCTATACCCCGAGCCGCATCAGGGGGGTATGGGAGG
>CAYFVX010000405.1:0-4807 GCA_964346425.1 uncultured Chloroflexaceae bacterium
CCCCCCCTCCCCCCAAGATTAGGCATGGTATTGTTCTCTGGGGGGTGTCCCCCTTCCCAAGGAAAAACACCAAGTGGTTTTATACCCGCCATTATCTGCTTCAAAGTCTTCAAAGTAGATGGAGGGAATCGTATAGCCAGGGGCATTGCAGAGCTGCGTGTTGACCTCCAGTGCAAAGTTGTGCCGGGTTCCTTCACGATTCGGGGTGATAGCACGTTCTACCGTTCCATAGGGAGTTGCAGATGCTTCACACGCAACTTCGCTGCTACAGGGCGAAATACCTTTCACGGTGAAGGTATGAGCTTCGTCCGGATCGAGCGACAACGTGTAGCTCCCATCGGTCGGGTCGGTAAAGGCGGTCGTTTGATAGCCTTTGGCCTGCACCTCAATGCGGGCGTAGAGAGGAATACCATCGCGCTTATCGGTGATATAGCCCTCAATGTTACGACGTGCGGTCGCGTCGAGTGTTACCTCCAGGGGAGATGGTTCCTCACCAACCTGGACGTTCTGGATAGTCCTGGACTCATATCCATAGGCAGACACCTCAAACGTCCAATCTCCCTGGTTCAACATCAGTGAAAACGAGCCATCCGCGCGGCTGATGGTTTTGATTGGCGAACTTTCCGCCGTCGCTGGTTGCGCCTGGATCTGTGCATGGGTGAGTGGCTCGCCAGTCGCGGCATCTGTGATAGTTCCCTGCACATTCCCCCCTGCCATCGTCCCGGCAATGTCATTGGCAATAACCAGCGCAAAATCCTGATCGGTCAGGTCGTTATTTCCTGGAACACCATCGCCGGCAATATCACTGGCAATAACACGAACCGTGAAACTATCGCCCGTTCCGGCCGGCACAAAGACCTGCTCAATATTATTGTCTACATCAAACAAGCCACCCGGTGTAGAAAATGCCCCATCAAACACATTGCCACGGTACGTCCAGCTACCAGCAATCACTTCCAGATCAAGATCATTGACCCGTGCTTTGCCGGTGGTTGAGCCTGGGGCATCGGTCCAGACCAGGGAAACGCGCAGAGGAGCAGAGGTATCAAAAACTGTTCCCTCGATCAGATGCTCTTGCCCGGTGGATTCAAATACAATCTCCTGGTCTACCAGTCGCCGTGGTGTATCCGCAAATACATTGCCAAGATTGACACCACCCCATCCTTGAGCATTGCTCGGTAAGTTCTCATCGGAATCGTGACCCTTCAGGTAGCGCGTGCTATTGAGCAACAATGCCTTCACCATCGCTGGAGTAGGCGTTTCGCCTGGCTTGAGCACACGCCCGTAATACTCGTAAATCAGCGAAGCTGCGCCGGCCAGGGCTGGTGCCGAATGACTGGTACCCGACGACCAGGTATACAGCCGCTGATCATCCGGGTAATATGGGCTATCTACCCCACCACAAACGCTCTCTCCATCAAAATACGGGTCTTGCGAGGCTGGCCCCTGAATATGGACGCCAGGTGCTACTATATCCGGTTTATTGCGTCCATCTGCCGTAGGCCCGCGTGAAGAAAAACCTGCTATATCATTAGCGTTATCACTTTCGGTAGCGGAACAGCCATCCTCCACCCCATCATCACGCACATTTTCGGTTGCACCCACCGCGAGTACATTTTTGGCCGTAGCCGGGGAACCTATCGAACCA
Organism: uncultured Chloroflexaceae bacterium; assembly: GCA_964346425.1. Lineage (GTDB taxonomy): Bacteria > Chloroflexota > Chloroflexia > Chloroflexales > Chloroflexaceae > JAAUSY01. The sequence continues at coordinate 1,649 of CAYFVX010000405.1, forward strand.
GCATTCGGACCATTGTTGCCAGCCGAAAAGATATGCAGCATTTGCTGATTGCCGTCAGTTGTTGCCAGCGCATCACGGGTCAGCGCATCGTATGCCTGGGCATCTGCGCCATAGCCACTGTAAGACCTGCCCCAGCTATTCGAGGTTATGGCTGCGCCGGCGTTGAAGCTGGTATCAACAATCCCTTCCATCGTGTCGTCACACGCCGAAGAATCAAAGTAGCCCGAATTGTTAAACACTTTCGTAGCAGCCACTCGACCATAGGGGGAAATGCCCAATCCCAACTGATACCCTCGAGCATCTTCGTAGGGAAAGGATATCTGGTCATTATAGCCGCCAACAATACCGGCGTTGATTGTGCCATGTCCATCTACGTCGTTCCCCTTGCCACCGCCAGTACAATCATTGATAGCAAAGACGCGGTCAGGGTTTGCTGTATCGCCATACTGGTAAAAATCAGGATGCTGGATAGCATCGTCTTGCCCATTATCGAGACCGCTATCTACAATATCAACGACCGGGTAGCTTTCGGGGGCCGTCGGGAAACCTTTGTCCGTCAACCAATCGAGATAGCCCGGTCCAGACGGCACCACATTATCCCCCGATTCGTTGATATTACCTGCAACGATCTGGCCCTGCGCTTCATCCAGCAACTCCGGCGCGTGCCACGGCTCAATATTGTAGACGGCGGGCCATGTGGCAATGGTTTCAAGCTGGTCAGCAGGCAGTTGCAACGAGATATTGACCAGATTGAGCACGGGCATGGGTGGTTGATAGAGCGTGCCGCCCAGGGCTTTCAGCCGTGCCAGCGCGTCTTCCACCTGCTCGGTGGCGTAGAACTGCACTGTGACGTCTAGCATGCCATCTGCGTTGCTCTGCGGCTGTGTACTGGCTTGCAGAGATGGCTCCAGGCGATAGGCAGGATGGTACGCGCCGCTCCACTGCACAAAGGTGGTGCTGGTTTGCAATTCCTCCAGCCGCTCCAATGCTTCGCCATCGCCCCAGACAATGTAGGCATGGTTGGGCATATAGGCGACAAGCTCACATCCGGTTTGTTGCACTTCGTCAAGCCATGCATCCTTCACTGGCCCGATGAACTGCACCATCCAGAGCTGCGGCTCTTGCTGGCGCACCTGCTGCAGCGAGGCGGCAACCTGCACCGCTTCACGGGTGGGAGTGATGGATGTGCCGCGCAGGTAGATGGTGTCTATGTCATCCTGAATCTGCGCCTGGGGAGCGAGGGCTGCCAGGTCCATCTGTTCGTCCTGTTCGTTGGGAAGCTGCCACAGTTGAAACGAGTCATAATCTACCAGCATGGTAGCTCCCTGCTGACGCAAGGTTGCCTGCGTGCTGGTATCCTGTGCATCTATCCGTATTTTCTGACCGGTCGGGTCAGGTGATTGCGATACCGCGGATGCGCTCTGTGTTTGCGCATAGGTAGCGGATGGGTTCATTCCCATGCTGGCAAGCTGAACAACCAGCAGCACCAGCAGCAAGAATGAGCATAATCGTTTGCATTTTCCGTGTTTCATGGGTTAGCCTCACTTTACGTTTTCAAGGGAATAGTTAGTCCCCGGTTCGGAGAATGACTTGCACCACAGTTGAGCACAGCGGTCTTTTCTTATTCATCCGAATGTAGTAGAACAGCACAGCCGGTTCTTCATTCACGTACAGCTTGCTTGCGGCTGGTCTGATATTCGATAGTATTCTCTTCTTATGGTGCCACAAACCGGTGCGGAAGAATCCTTTTCTTCGCGTTTTCATCAGCAAAAATGGGTGCGGATTCTTCACTGGTTGCAGGGGGCATATCAGTGCGAGTGACGAGTGACGAGTGATGAGTGATGAGTGATGAGCAGATGCAATGTTCGCTTGATCACTGTTCAAACGCAGAGGCGCAAAAGCACAAAGAGGCAGAGAGGCAGAGAGGAAAACAGGACAATCTGTGTGCATATAAGGCAGGGAGGGGTTTGGCGATGCCAAAAAGTAGACATGAATCAGACGGTCTCGCATACCTGCCATGCTTTTTCAGGGGAGATATGTGTGCAGGGATCGGACTGCTGGTGAAAGCTGTTTCGTTGCTTCACCAATGATTTCCAGATTATAGAGTTCCATGAATTTGAAGCCAATAGGACGGTCAAACTCTATGACCAGGTCAATATCGCTCGTCTCACAGGGGCTATCAGTGGCATAGGAACCAAACACACCGATACGTTTCACCGCGTATTCGGTGGCGAGATGGGTGTAATGGCGATTGAGCATGGTGATAATGTTGTCTCTCGTAAGCATACAGCAGTCCTAGACCAAATGTAAAAAATTTCCTGATATAAGGCTCTTGGAAAGGCGTACACAGTACCTCATTTACAACTCAGATCGGACTGCTATAGCAATCCTCCTGCGCATGAGTATACCGGTGTGCCGCTATTTTGACAAGACAACTCAAGGCCGCGGTGAAGGCTCGGCAGTGGGAGCATTTACCAATACAGGCAATGAGGGTATCGGCGAAGGCTCGGCGGTAGGGAAATTCATCAGTAAAGGTAATGGATAGGGATACGGGTCATGATACGGATACGCATGGGGCCAGTTTTTTATTGAAGCAGGCAGTTCTGGTAACGAAGGGGCAGGGGAGGGTATTGCTTCTTGTGATGATTGGACTGAGGGAGAAGGGAGAGCGTTCAGCGATGGTTGGGGTGATGGAGAGATAGTCGGCGTGTGCGTTGGTGGCTGGAACGTGGCTGTTGCTGCCCGGACAGAGGATGGAGGAGTACGCATGATAGTTGCTCCTGCAGGTGTTATCGGTGCTCCTGTTGCGGTCGTTGTCGCGGTTGTTGCCGCAGTCGTTGTCGTGGTCGTTGTCGCGATCATTGTGGTTGCAGTTGCGGGTGACGGTGCCACGGTTGGCATCCTGGTTTCGGTGGTTTGGGCAGGTTCAGATGCAGGGGTTGGCTGGTTGCGACAGCCAACCAGCCAGCCTGATGTGATAATCAGGCCCAGCAACAACCACGCTACCCAGACTACCGGACGTATTGTTTGCTGAGGATTCTCCATAGAAATTGTTGCCTTTCTTCTACCCAGGTCGAATGATGACTTCTACCACAGATGCACACAGATTGTACCCGATTCGCATACATACTTTCACCACAAAGACACAAAGAACACAAA
>CAYFVX010000406.1:0-4804 GCA_964346425.1 uncultured Chloroflexaceae bacterium
ACCCCCAATCCCCCGCTTTGCAAAGCGGTAAACCGCTTAGCTTCATGCGCATGGGCTGCTGCCCCGCAAACTCCCCAGAGCGCGTGCGCTTTGCCGCATGAGAAAGGCATGGTGCCGCTTATTTGCGCGAAATTTCGGTAACTTAATGCGTATCACTATCCTTGCACTTTTTCTTGTTCTGTCAAGCTGAAGATGATGAGAATCAACAAGAACGCACATTGACAAAATGGCACCTCTTGGCGTTCTTGGCGTTCTTGGCGGTTGAAGTCCGAAAATCTGCAAAGGTAGTGGCGTATGCAAAGCCGCAAAATGGCTACTCCAATACCTGCTTTAAACGAGTAAATTCTTCATCCAGTTCGTGTATCAGCGATTGTACTCCTTGCAGGTTTTTTGCCCGTCCTTTTGTTTCCAATTCTTTGCACATTTTTGAAAAATGGCTCGCCCCCAGTTGCGCACTGCTGGATTTGAGCGTGTGAGCAATGCGGTAGATAGCCTCGACGTCTGCTGCTTCAGATGCATGTTGGAGCAAGGTCATCTTTTCTGGAACATCTTCCAGAAACATAGTGATGAGTTGCGAAGCCATGTCGCCCATGATTTCCTGAAACAGGGCATGTGCCTGTGGGTCAAGTGGTTCAGCTTGCTGGTTGCTGGTTGTCCGTGTGGTAGTTTCAAATGGTGCAGTAATTGATGATTGGATACTCAATACGTCTTTTTCCTTCGTTCGCCCTTCAACTTTCTGGAGTTTTTCGGCCAATTCTTCAACACGGATAGGCTTGCCCATGTAGTCATCCATCCCGGCAGTCAGGAGCCACTGCCGATCACCCTGCATGGCGTGAGCCGTTAGCGCAATGATGCAGGGTTGTTGATCGTGCGGCCAGTATTCGCGAATGCGTTGCGTCGTCTCGACCCCGTCCATTTCTGGCATTTGTACATCCATTAAAATGACATCATAGAATTTTTTGTGCAAGGCATTCAAGACCTCTTGCCCATTGGCCGCCACATCTGCCCGATAGCCCATTTTCTCCAGCAGGCGTAGCGCGACTTTCTGGTTGATGATATTGTCTTCTGCCAGCAAAATACGAAGCGGGTGTCGTTCCCCAAGCTGGTGATCAAACGTGCTATACAGGGTAGTCGCCGCATCGGGTCGAGTTTTCCCTTGCATAATATTGATAAGCGTTTCGCGCAGTAAAGCAGGACGGGCGGGTTTGACCAGGACGGCCACAATATTTGCCCGATTGAAGCTTTCCGTACTGCGGCGCATCATGAGCGAGGTATAGAGGACAATAGGCATGGGGCGCGGTGTGGAGTTGCTTCTTTCCACAATTTCTGTCCTGTTTGCCATTTCCTGACTGTGTATCCGCGTGGCGAGTTGCACGCCATCCATGCCTGGCATATGCATGTCAAGAATGGCTATGTCAAATTGTTCTCCTTGACCAAGCAGTTCCAGGGCTTCCTTACCAGAGGAGACCACTCGTGCCTGCATGTCCCAACGGTTGACATAGTGATTTATAATCTGGCGATTGGTTGCGTTGTCATCTACGATGAGAACGCGCTTGTTTTTGAGTGGGTAGGCAGAGGGCAAGGGAAGTTGACAAATCGTTGGATCAGCTTTTTCAAACGTGAGTTTGAGGTGGAAAACTGAGCCTTTTCCCACTTCGCTTTCGGCCCAGATGCTACCGCCCATCATTTCGATCAGTTTTTTGCTGATAGCCAGGCCCAGCCCCGTGCCGCCATATTCACGAGTAGTTGAGGTGTCTATCTGGCTGAAAGATTGAAAGAGGCGATCCATGTGTTCGGGCGAAATGCCAATCCCGGTATCCCGCACTTGCAGGTGATAGGTAAAAGATGCGTTGGGCATCGTCTCTGGTTGCCCATGCGTCTGGTTTGCTGGTTCCTGTTCTTGGTTACCGATCACCTCTATGACGACTTCGCCCTGATGGGTAAACTTGACTCCATTGCTTATCAGGTTGACAATGACCTGGCGAACACGAGTAATATCTCCCAGCAGATATTCGGGCAGGGTCTCATCCATTTGATAGGCTATTTCCAACCCTTTTTCAGCGGCTTTGGGAGCCAGCAGCTCCAGGGCTTCTTCGATGCAGGTGCGCAGGTTGAACGGATGGTGATCTATATCCATACGCCCGGCTTCAATCTTGGAGAAATCCAGGATATCGTTGATGAGCGTCAGCAGGGCATCCCCGCTGATACGGACAGTTTCCACATATTCATGCTGTTCTGAGTTGAGCGGGGTATCCAGCAGCAAATTCGTCATGCCGATGACGGCATTCATGGGCGTGCGGATTTCGTGGCTCATATTTGCCAGAAACTCCGATTTGGCCTGGGTCACCGCTTCAGCCTGTTGCTGTGCATATTGCAAACGTTCTTCTATTTTCTTGCGTTCGGTAATGTCGGTGCTTATCCCGCCAATAGCAAAGATGGTTCCCCATTCATCATAAATAGGAAACTTGAGCGTGAGAAAGGTGCGTAATATCCCCTGATACTCAACAATATCTTCAAATTCCAGCGGTTTTTGCACTTCTTGAACCTGATGACTGGTCGCTTCCCAACGAGCAGCAATATCGGGAGGCATAAAATCATAGGCTGTTTTTCCAATAATGTTATCACTGGAAAGCTCAAAGAGTGTACGTGCGTAGTGGTTACAAAGCAGATAGTGGTCATCAATATCAGTGACAAAGATACCAGTGGGTGAATGCTCAAGCACCCCTTGAAGCAATGCCTGACTCTGGTGCAACTCGGCAGTCCGTGCTATCACCCGTTGTTCCAGGTCGGTGTTCAAACGGCGCACTTCTTCTTCAGCCCGCACACGCTCAGTGACGTCCTGCACAGTGCCAATCATGCGGAGGGGAGTGCCTTGCTGGTCGTAGATGATTTCGCCCTGCTCATGCACAATCCGTTCCTCTCCATGCGGGCGCACGATGCGGTGGTGCAGATTGTAGGGTTGCTGTTCTTGCACCGCTCGTTGCACAGCCTCTGCTACAAAAGCACGGTCATCAGGATGGATAGCGTGCAAAAAGAGCTGGTAGGTGACATAGCATTCCTGGGGTTCCAGTCCAAAGATACGGAAGATTTCATCCGCCCATTGCAAACGGTCGGTCTGCATATCCCAGCACCAGTTGCCAACATGGGCAATGCGCTGTGCTGCGATGAGGTTGGCTTCGTTGCGTTGCAAGGCTTCTTCGGTTTGTTTGCGCTCGGTGATGTCTATGTAGGCCACTTGCGCAGCCGGTTTGCCCTGGTAGGAAGTCAGGGTGACATGGGTTTCCAGCCAGCGCACCTCACCATCTTTGCGTATGATGCGGTATTCATAGCGGGTCGGTGCTTCCAATCCTTGCATGCGACGCTGGTGGTGGTTGACTATCATCTCGCGGTCCTCCGGGTAAACCATGTTTATAATGTCGGCAGTGCTCATAGCGAGCAGTTCTTCGACGGTATAGCCGGTAATCTGGCTCATCATGGGATTGGCAAAGACATAGCGTTGCTCTTGCACGATAACCAACCCTTGCAGCGAATGGTCCACCAGCGTGCGATAGGCTTCGGTCAATTCCACATTGGTGCGTTGCAACAGGTCTTGCAAATTTTTGTAAGCAGTAATGTCTTCCTTGACGGCGAGAAAATGGGTAATCGTGCCATTTTCTCCCATAACGGGCGAGATAGAAGCCGATTCCCAATACAGTTCGCCGTTCTTTTTGCGATTGTGGAATTCGCCATGCCATGCATGCCCGGCCTTGATGTTTTGCCAGAGTTGAGCATAATCATCGTCAGTGGTCTCGCCCGATTTTAAGATACGCGGGTTCTGGTGTTTGATTTCTTCAAAGCTATAGCCAGTAACCTGGGTAAACTTGGGGTTGACATACTCAATATTTCCCTCTGTATCGGTGATAATGATAGAGGCTGGACTCTGTTCAACCGCACGCTGGAAGAGCCGGAGTTGTTTTTCGACATGGTTACCACTCTGCCAATCGCCAACGGTCTGGCGAAGGACGGAGCCGAATGGATCTTGATGGGGTTCGGAGCATTGCACCGGGGTTGCCTCTGCTGCCATAGTCTCTGTTCGCGAGCCAGCAGATACTTGTGCCTGACGACAGTTTTCCAGTTCGGCTTCGAGGTATGCCACGCGTTCTCGAAGTTGCTGTAGTTCTGCCTGCATGTGTTTCTCTGATGATTTGGAGGAAGCAGTGCCGATATTGCCCGCTTTGTCCAGCAGTGTGTGGGTTTTGAGGTTGTTTTCTGGTATCATAGTGCTCTTTGTCCAGTTTTTCAGTCGTGAGTGGTGAGGACTTGTGTTTTGTTTCTGTGCTGTTTCCTTGCGTGTATACACGTACCATCGAACGTATTGCAACCGCTAATTGCACACGCTCACCACTTGTCAAAGGTGTGTGGTGGGGCTGAAGAGAGTGCCAGACTTGCTGCGTGGTCAACCAGGACGTGCGACAGAGAACGACTCAAGGTTTATGCTACGCAAAGTTGCGTCCACACATTTCGCCACCATTTCGCAATGGTTTTTCTCGCGGAGAGATATTTTGTCACGTTCAACGCTACTCCATTATTTATGATAGCCGTTCTTGCACACCTTGTAAAGCAGAGAAGCGTTGAAAAAAGTGGGGAGATAGTGGGGAGATAGCAAAACCAGACTCTTTTGACGCTGCTCTCTACCTCGTGGTACAATCGCTCTGTTTATTGTGAGTATTATCACATGGAGAGAGCATTGCATGAATATCCTCTTTGCCAGTGCTGAAGTAGTGCCCTATGCCAAAGCTGGCGGGTTGGGAGACGTTGCTGGTGC
>CAYFVX010000407.1:0-4799 GCA_964346425.1 uncultured Chloroflexaceae bacterium
GTGTCTTGTCCCCGTTCATTGGATAGCGGTTGACCTGCCAGAAAAATATGTGCAGACGGTTCAGATACCCGTTGAACGCTTAATGTTGTGTCGGGTTGCTTTCAGAATTGCTCAAAAGTTTGTTTGTTGCTTCCTGTTGATAGAGAGCCAATCGTTTTTGAAAAGCCCTGGAAGTTTACTCTGCGCACCCATGTTTGGGCCAGTGACATCGTTGACTTGAACGAGTTGTTTGCTGCTTGTATTTGAAGGTGTATGCCCCCTGGCTGAACATGCGTGGTATGGTATATCATGGTACCATGAACTGCTCTTTCATGTACAATTTCCGCCTTACATTGAATTGACAACAATCACAGGACATGTTGCCTGACGGATCAAACGTTCCACTCGCGAACCCAGGTAAAGCCGTTCAGAGCCGGCGCGAATGTTGGTTCCCAGAATGATTAAATCCATGGAGGCACTTTGTGCCGTTTCGAGAATAACCTCTTCAGGCGAGGCTCCCGGATGAACCGCCGTATAGGTGCGAACCCCCAGCGATTGCCCCATCGCACCCAGCTCGTCAACAATCTGGTGTGAGATAATGTATTGCCGTTCCAATACCTTCTCGCGGGCTTCGAGATTACACATTGCGGACTCGATGTTTACTACTTTGAGAATAAGCACCTCGCCGTCAATGCCAGCCGCAAGCGAGAAAGCGGCCTGGACTGAGCGACGAGAAGCCAGCGAACCATTGGTCGGTGCCAGGATACGACGTGGGGCCCAATCATAGGGCACATGCTCTGCATGCACCACCAGCGAAGTACAGGGAGAAAGCCGTATCAGGGAATCGACCAGTGGATTGAACAGTACTTCGTCCGAACTGTCTCTGCCAGAAGTTGCTCCCATCACCAGCAAATCATATCCTTTTCTGGCTTCATCCAGTATGGCCCGCGACGGGTCGTTACTGACGACTACTTTTCGATTGACGTCGAGATGTGCAAATAACCGGCTGAGCTTGTCGAGAAAGATGTGGCTACGGACTTTATCCCCATCGCTGGCAACATTAAACAGTGTGACATTCAAGCCAGTGGAGGTGGCAACGTTTTGTAGGAGCAAGGACTCAAGGGTCTGTTCAGGACCTTCGCGGTCATCCTCACGTCGCCGCACAGGTACGAGTACGCGCCGTACATGCGCAAACGGATTATCGCGCACCAGATCTTCATGCTTGAGCCGCTGGATTTCCTGTTCCTCTGCTTTCACATAGCGCAATACCCAGCGCAATGCAGTGGGAGCTATCAAAGAAGTAACGACCGACATGAGCACCACGATGGAGAACATATTCTGCGTGAAAATTCCTTTGGAAAGCGCAATGCTTGCAATGATGATTTCGATAGCCCCATGGGTGTTCAGCCCGATACCGAGGCTCAGTGCCGTCCAGCGATCTCGACGCGCTATCAGCCGAACGCCTGCATATGCCCCGATTATTTTCGTCACCGAGGCTATCACAATAACCGTGAGTGCCGTCAGCGCAAGCTCGATGTCAAGAAAATTCCAGAGATCGACCTTGAGACCGGCAACTGCAAAAAAGATGGGCGCAAAGATGCTCAGTGCAATGCTTTCAAGTTGACGAATAACATGGTCTGGCAGATAGCGCATCTGCCCCAGCAATATCCCTATAACGAATGCGCCCAGGACAGCTTCAAGATGGAGAGCCTGGCTGATAGCTCCCCAGCCAAACATCAATACGACGACCAGGGAGAGAAACGCATCGGGCAGGCGGACGGTGTCCTGCACAAACTCCAGGGATTTTTTGACAAACCAGCGTCCCAGCGTAAAGCTCAACACCAGAAATCCGAGGACTTTGCCAATAGACATGAAGACGCTGCTGAGGGTTACTCCTGCTCCTTCCACCATACCAATAAAGATGGAGAGCAATATCCAGACCAGCGCATCTTCAATCATGGCCGCAGAAATCAATATCTGGCTGATATCGCGGCGCATAAGTTTGAGTTCCATCAGTACTTTGGCGATGACGGGAATGGCTGACACGGCGAGCACAGTGGCGACAAACAGGCTAAAGATGAATCGTTGCTCTGGATGGGCGAGCAAACTGTCAGGCAGCAGATACCAGGCAAGGGCAAGACCAGCGATAAACGGGAGTATCATGCCGCCAAGCCCTGTGCCAACTGCTGAACGAGTGTGGCGTCGGATGAGTGCCAGATCTATTTCAAGCCCGGCTATCAGCATCATGAAGAGTGCGCCAAGCATGCTAAACGAATCTAGCAAATGGACCTGCACTTGCGTCTGCGGGATGATGCCGACATGCACCTGCGTTTCTGGTAGCACCTGGGTGCCTACAACGGGCAGGATACCACTCAGCAGTGATGGCCCAAGCACAATACCGGCCAGTATTTCTCCGACGATAGAGGGTTGCCCAATGCGTTGCGCAATTTCTGCCAGAACACGTGCAGTCAACAAAAGGACCGTCACCTGAATAAGCAGGGCTAGAACATCATGATGGAGAGCAGGCGTAAATTGTTGCATTAGCCATTTCCATCCGCGGGAAGCGCGACAAGTATCACCGCTGAGCGGGGATGCGTGGTATAGCGGTTTGAAATATGCAAGCGCACGTTCCCCGGTTCGACAAAATCTTCTGGTGAAGGCAGGCCCGTGTCTACGACCCGAAACCAGTGTTTTTCATGTGGGATAGCCGGTAGTTCAAAGTCCAGCGATTCCCAGTATGCGTTCAAGATGATGTACAGGTGTTCGTGGTAGGCAGGATGATAGAGTTCAAACGCCAGGCTGTGGGAATAATGCCCCCAATCGGGTTGATGCAATCTGACGCCATGCCAGATAAGTTCCGGCCCGCCGGGTTCTACCCAGAATTTTTGCTGGTGAAAGACATGGTAGTTCTGGTGAAATGTTATCAAACCTTGTGTGAAGCGCAGCAAATCGGTATGGTTGTGCGTGTCTTCCCAGTTCAACCAGTTCATCTCATTATCCTGGCAGTAGGCGTTGTTGTTGCCATATTGACTTCGGCGTATCTCATCACCCATCAGCAGCATGGGCTTTCCCTGCGAAACGAACAAAATGGTCAGGAGATTTTTTATCTGGCGCATACGCACGGTGTCAATCAGCGTATTGTTGGTGGAGCCTTCTACGCCATGGTTCCAGCTATAGTTGGCATTGGCACCGTCGCGGTTGTCTTCATTATTATCGCTGTTGTGTTTTTCATTATAGGAGACAAGGTCGTTGAGGGTAAAGCCATCGTGCGCGGTGATGAAATTGATGCTGCGATTGGGATCGTGGCCGGGCTGGTTGTAGATATGGCGGCTGCCGCTGATGTAATCGGAGAGGTTTTCGACCATACCATTATCGCCGCGTACAAACTGGCGGACATCATCGCGGTATTTTCCATTCCATTCCGCCCAACGGTTGCCAATAAAAGACCCGACCTGATAGAGGCCGGCCGCATCCCATGCTTCGGCAATCATTTTTGCGCCAACCAGCACCGGGTCCGTATCAATAGACCAGAGCACCGGCGGGTTGGTGAGCGGGTGTCCATCTTCGCCCCGTGAGAGGATGGATGCCAGGTCGAAGCGAAAGCCGTCTATGTGCATTTCTTGTACCCAGTAGCGCAGACAATCCATAATCATGCGGCGCACGACGGAGTGGTTCCCGTTGATGGTGTTGCCGGTTCCACTGTAATTGAGATACTGGCTCTGGTTGTGCTGGTTCAGGATATAATAGGCGCGATTTTCCAATCCTTTGAAACAGAACGTGGGGCCTTCGTCATGCCCTTCGGCGGTGTGGTTGAAAACAACGTCCAGGATAACTTCAATACCTGCACGGTGCAATGCTTTGACCATATCACGAAATTCTTTGACGGGGCCAAGCGGGTCGCGACATGAGCTATATTCGCGGTGGGGTGCAAAGAAGGCGATGGGACTATATCCCCAGTAGTTGGTAAGACCAGGGGGAGCATCCTGGATATCAAATTGTTGTACCGGCATGAGTTCGACTGCGGTGATGCCCAGTTCTTTCAGGTAGGGGATTTTTTCGATAAGCCCGGCATAGGTGCCGCGTTTCTGTTCTGGCAGGCCGGAGGAGGGATGTTTGGTGAAGCCACCGACATGCATTTCATAGATGACCGTATCAGAAAATGGGAGCTCAAGCGGCATATCCCCTTCCCAATCATACGCCAGCGGGTCCACGACGACGCTTTTCATGGCGTGCGCACTGTTGTCGCCAGGCAATATAGCGGCTTCCCGGTCGTAGTTGTTGCCATACATAACAGCGCGTGCGTAGGGGTCAATAAGGACTTTGGAGCCATCAAACCGCATTCCGCGTTCGGGTGCAAAGGGACCATACACGCGATAGCCATAAAGCTGTCCTGCGCCGATACCTTTGACAAAGACATGCCAGTAGTAGAAAGTTTTCTGGTGGTGTTTTTCGTCCAGTTTGATGACGTAGGCTGGTTCTGAGTCTTCTACGTCGTCAAACAGGAGAAGTTCGACGGAGGTTGCGTTATGGGAAAAAATGCTAAAGTTGACGCCATCCTGATAAACGGTTGCGCCGAGTGGATATGATTGTCCAGGATGCACACTGATAGACATAGTTTTGGTTACCTCATCAATGCTTTTTCAGAATCTCCTACAGTATAGCACATGGTTCTTTGTTGTTGTGGGGAATTGGCTCAATATATGTCACCTGTGATTTTTGCTTTGCTTGCGCACGGCAAAAAACGCACGCAACCGCGTGCCAGCCTATTCTGGTGGGGTTTGTGTTTTTTGCGGCTACGCCGCAAAAAACACAAACCCCAC
>CAYFVX010000408.1:0-4776 GCA_964346425.1 uncultured Chloroflexaceae bacterium
TGGCGTTCTTGGCGTCCTGGCGGTTTCTCTCACTATTCAAACGTATCTGGTATGAACCTCGTCAGCCAGTTTTTTTCCAAATAGAGTAACAAATACACCTGCCTCCTACACAATTTTTAGGCACAGGTAAAAAAATACCCCCTCACCTCACACACCCCAGAACACCATACACCCCATTCATAAGACGTATTCTAATTTTATAAGTAAAAACACCCTTATCTTTTATAGCAAACAAACCGCTTTACAAAGCGTTTTGTTTGCTTATTTGTAAAATATCATCGTCTGCCTTAAAATACACCGCAATAACTAAGGCACACCATAATAGTCACCTGGCACCAGCCAGAGATAGGAGACCCTTATGAGCCAGATAACTGCACAGCAGATCCCGCTGTCGCGCCTTGCCATCGGGCAGCGGGCAACCATTGTGCGCGTGGGTGGCGCAAAAGCCACGCGCCGCCGCCTGCTCGACATGGGGTTGGTCAGCGGCGAAACGATTACGCTGAAAGCTGTCGCGCCGCTGGGCGATCCCATCGAACTGATTGTCAAAGGCTATCATCTCTCGCTGCGCAAGCATGAAGCGAACGAGATAGTTGTGGAGGAAATCGTATGACATCCGCACGCTCGCAACCATTGCCAACCATTCCGCCCGGTCAGCGGGTACAGATTGTTTCCATTGCGGCCGGTCACCGTGCTACCCGCCGTCTGCAAGATATGGGGTTGATCCCCGGCGTCGAAATCCGCGTGCTGCAATCACGGGGAGAAGGTGCGCTGATGCTGGCAATCGGCGATAGTCGTCTCGCCGTTGCGCGGGGTGTCGCGCATAAAGTGCTGGTGCAACCCGTGCCGCAGGAAACTCGGTCAACACAATCCCATTCGCATGAACAGGAGGTATCTGTATGGCCTACCGTTTGATTGCGCTGGCAGGCAATCCCAACGCGGGCAAAAGCACTATCTTTAACGTGCTCACCGGCGCACGCCAGCATATTGGCAACTGGCCCGGCAAAACGGTGGAGCGCAAAGAAGGCACGCTCAAATACTACGAGCGTGCTATTACGGTGGTTGACCTGCCCGGCACCTATAGCCTCTCGGCCTATTCGATTGAAGAAAAAATTGCCCGTGACTTTATTATCGAGGAGCAGCCAGACGCGGTCGTGAACGTTGTAGATGCGGCCAATCTGGAACGCAACCTGTACCTCACCGCGCAGCTCCTGGAAACTGGCATCCCGGTTATTGTGGTGCTCAATATGATGGACATTGCCGAATCGCGCCAGATAGAAATAGACATTGGTAAGATGTCGGCGATGTTGCACAATACCCCGGTGATTTCAATGGTCGCCAGCCGCGGGAGCGGGCTGGATGTTTTGAAACAGACGATTGCAGCACTGCCAGCACGACGGCAGACGGTTGAAGCCACACCTGTGCTGGCAGGCGAACATGGAGGGTAAAGAATGAGTGTCGCTGGTGTAACGCCTATCTACATCACCTACAAGCCAGATGTAGAGCAAGAGATCAACGGGCTGGCATCCATTATCGAGAACACGCCCGCGTTGCAGCGGTATAACCCGCGCTGGCTGGCGGTGCAACTGCTTGAGGATGACGAGACGCTGCTGGAACAGGTGCGCAATGCGGATGGTGGCCGGGCCGTCATCCAGGCCCTGGAGCAGAGCCAGGCACGCTTACAAGGTGTCTATGGCGAGGATCCGGATATGGCACTGACCGACCAGCGGTATGGTTTCATCAACCAGCTTGTGCAGGCGACGGTACGGCGGCCTGCGCAGGCGGAGATGACGCTGTCGGACAAGATTGATGCCATCGTGACCCACCGTCTCCTCGGTATCCCCATCTTCCTGGCGTTGATGTGGGTAGTCTTCAAACTCACCACCGACGTCGCCGGGCCATTCATTGACTGGGTGGATGGCGTCATCGGCGGCCCCCTGACGAATGGGATTGTCGCGCTGCTCGGCATGGTGGGGCTGGGTGGAAGCTGGTTTGAAAGCCTGGTCGTGGATGGCATTATCGCTGGTGTTGGCGGCGTGCTGGTTTTTGTGCCGGTGCTGATGTCGCTCTATCTTGCGCTGGCGGTGCTGGAAGATTCGGGCTATATGGCCCGCGCCGCGTTTGTGATGGACCGCTTGATGCACGCGCTCGGGCTGCACGGCAAGAGCTTCATGCCCATGGTTATCGGGTTTGGCTGCACTGTGCCGGCCTTCTACGCGACGCGCACGCTGGAAAATGAGAAAGACCGTATCCTGACGGGCCTGCTGGTGCCGTTTATGAGTTGTGGCGCACGGTTGCCGGTCTACGTGCTGCTGGCTGCCATCTTTTTCCCGGCGGCCAGCGGGCTGGTCATCTGGAGTATGTATATGCTCGGCATTGTTGTGGCTATCGTTCTAGGCATCATCCTCAAGCATACGCTGTTCAACAACAAAGAACAGTCGCCCTTCATTATGGAGTTGCCACCCTACCGCATGCCGACGCTGCGCAACATCTGGTTTCTCATGTGGGAGCGCACTTCGGCGTTTCTCAAGAAGGCGTGGACAGTAATTATGGCGACGAGCGTGGTTATCTGGGTCCTTATCGCTATCCCGACCGGCGGAAGCGGCTCGTTTGCCAATACCGAGATGGACCAGAACGGTTTTTCCGCGATTTCTGGCACGCTGGCTCCACTCTTTGCGCCGCTTGGGTTTGGCAGTTGGGAAGCGAGCGGTGCGCTGGTGACCGGCTTTGTCGCCAAAGAGGTCGTCGTCAGCACGATGGCGCAGATCTATAAGGTGGAGGAAGCCGAGGAAGCAGCCGAACCGACCACGTTTACCGAAGACGTGACCAGTATTTTCACCAGCCTGGGCAGCACGATTATGGACGCGCTCAAGGCCATTCCTGGCATTGTTGGCATTGACGTGACAGGCGACGGTGGCGAAGAGGAAGCGGAACCCACCGACCTGATGACCGCTATTCGCAGTGGCTTTGAGCAGAGCAGCGGCGGACACGGCGCACTGGCAGCACTGGCGTTTATGGTGTTTGTGCTGCTCTATACGCCCTGTATGGTAGCAGTCGCCGCCGAGTGGCAGGAGCTTGGCACGAAGTGGACATGGGTCAGCATCATCGGGCAGTCTGTGCTGGCGTGGCTGGCGGCACTGTTGATCTTCCAGGGCGGCTTGTTGCTAGGGCTGGGATGAGAATGAAGCGTGGAGCGTGGTCATACTAAATTCGGGTAATCGCGGACAAGAAAAGAACCACGAAGAGCACGAATACCACAACTATATCTCTCTGATGAGTAGTTTGTGTTTACCACGGAGACACGAAAGCACGAAGAGCGGACAGGGTAGGTAGTACTGGAACCTCCCGCTCCGTGTCTCGGTGTCTCCGTGGTGTTTCCTGTCCGGTATCGGTGTGCATCGGTATGCATCTTTGACCCATCCCAGAACTTCTTCGTGCTTCCTGAACTCCTGGTTTTTTCCCTCTTTCAGCATTATAATGGCACCCAAGCAGAAACCAGATTTTCGCAAAAAACAGCCA
This sequence comes from uncultured Chloroflexaceae bacterium, assembly GCA_964346425.1. Taxonomy (GTDB): domain Bacteria; phylum Chloroflexota; class Chloroflexia; order Chloroflexales; family Chloroflexaceae; genus JAAUSY01. The sequence continues at coordinate 3,517 of CAYFVX010000408.1, forward strand.
GAGAAAAAACAAACGAAAGGAAAACACATGCAAGCTGTCGTACTCACCGGTCATGGCGGCCCGGAAATGCTCGTCTACCGTCAAGACGTGCCAACACCACAAGTAGCTGCTGACGACGTCCTCATCAAAGTCGGCGCATGCGGCGTCAACAACACCGACCTCTGGACACGTGAAGGCGCATACGGCAACAGCGACGACACATTCTCCTCTGGCGGCTGGAAAAACGAACCCATGCAATTTCCCCGCATTCAAGGACTGGACATTGCCGGGCAAATCGTACAGACTGGTAGCCACATAGACCCCGCACGCGTCGGCGAACGCGTACTGGTCAACCCAACAATCTATCACGGCAAAGGCGACGGCATCTACGCAGCAACCATCATCGGTAGCGAACGAGATGGCGGCTTTGCCGAATACGTCGCCGTACCTGCCAGCAACGCCCACCCCATCACCACACCCTTGAGCGACGTTGAACTTGCCACATTCCCCTGCTCCTATGCCACCGCCGAGCACATGCTCAACCGCGCACGAGTGCAAGAAGGCGAAACCATCCTCATAACCGGCGCATCAGGCGGAGTTGGCTCAGCACTGGTACAACTCGCAGCGCGAGTACGTCAGGCACGCGTGATAGCCATAGCCGGCCAGGGCAAAGAAGACGCCATTCGCGCCCTCGGCGCAGCCCACGTCATCACCCGTCAGTCCGACAACCTCGCGCAAGCAATCACAGCGGCCGCCGGCGAACCGGGCATTGACGTCATAGCAGATGTCGTAGGCGGACCACAATTCGGCATGCTCCTCCAGGTATTGCAAGCATACGGACGGTACGTCACCGCCGGCGCAATAGCCGGGCCGCTGGTGCAACTGGACATGCGTATGCTCTACCTGAAGCATCTGAAAGTGATTGGTTCAACAATGGGAACGGCCGAAGAATTTACCGCACTGGTGGGCTATATTGAACAAGGACTGCTACAACCACTGGTAGCCCAGACCTACCCCCTGCACGCCATACGAGAAGCCCAGGCAGCATTCACCCAAAAGCAACATATCGGCAACCTGGTGCTCATACCCGGCGGAGACACACCTGCCTGAACAAACATTGCAAAACCCTGCCCGCATGCTATCATGATAAAAGAGGAATGGGGGTTGGCACCGCCAGACCCCTATGCACATTAAGCTAATGCGTATTTCCCATTGGGGCGCAGCCCCCAACAGGTGTCACCTGTTTTGTGTGCTGCTTGCGCACGGCAAAAAACGCACGCT
>CAYFVX010000409.1:0-4767 GCA_964346425.1 uncultured Chloroflexaceae bacterium
GCCATGATGCCATGCTTGCCCTCCAATTACAATGATTTGAGACGTTGTAGCCAGCCGCTCCGCTCGGTCTCCATATACTCAAGCTTGAGGATGGTGTTGCTGCGCAAACCAGAATGAATGTTGTTTGCAGCAACGGCATTGCTGAGAGGGGAGAATAATACAGCTCTTTCTCAAGTTTCTGCGTTCTGGTCTTCAATTTATCTGCGAATGTCCAGCTTCTTTCTTGATAGGTCCGAATCGGTGAATACACCCGCCCGGGCCAATGGCAACGCATACCTTTTGTCAGCAAAACCACCTTTTTCCCAAGAATATTGGTCTCCTTGGTCGTCAATCCCTTCGCCAGTCATGGAGAAGGGGAATGTTCTGTCTGCCTGATCGTCCGGTGATTCCACCCGGGCCAATGGCAGCGCATACCCTTTGCCCAAAAAACCACCTTTCCCAAGAGTAGCGGTCTCCTTGATAGTCAGCCATTTTGCCAACTACACGAAAGGAGGAACGTCATGCCTTCCTGGTACGTTATTCATTGCCGACCGCTCAAAGAATGCCAGACCGCCAATATTCTGGAGCAACGATTTCCATTAAAAACGTATGTCCCAATGGTGCAACAACGTTTTCGCAGAAAAATACAAACGACACCGCTCTTTCCCCGCTATTTTTTTGTGTGGGTCAATCTCAAAAAAGTTGCGCCAGGCACCATCCAGTACACGCCGGGCGTGAACCGCATTGTGAGTTTTGGCGAGGAGCCTGCTTCCGTCCCCATGCATGTCATCGAACTGCTGATGGAGCAGGAAGAGCGTATCGCTGCGCAGGGTGGTTTCCTTGATCACCATTTTATGCCAGGCGACATTGTCCGCATGACCGAGGGGCCGCTGAGCGGCATAGAAGCCATATTCGAAGGCTCGATGGAACCAGCACAGCGTGTTTTTATCTTGCTTGAATTCATAGGAAGGTTGCAAAAGCTGGAAGTAGACGCCTTCCAGATTGAAAAAACATCGCGTCCGCCACAACCAGAAGCCATAGCACACACAAAAAAACACCGACGCACACGCACAACACGAGGAAAAGGGCGGAAGATTAAACAAAAAAACCCATACTAACCTGTTCACGAGATAGACGAAATCAATAGAGGAGAACATTTTGGAACTCAAGCATTATGCCCTGTTACTCTGGCGTTGGATGTGGCTTATTGCCCTCTGTACCTTGCTGGCTGGCGGAGCTGCGTTTGGGGTCAGTTCGCAAATGATACCCGTCTACGAATCTTCCGTCACTTTGCTGGTCAACCTTGCGCCGTCTAGCAGTGCCTCGGTAGACTACCAGGCTGTCATGACCAGCGAACGGTTGACCCGCACCTACGCCGAAATGCTGAAAACCACGCCAGTTATGCAGGAGACGATCAACCGTCTGGATATTGACATGCGCCCAGAGCAACTGGCAAAACAGGTGCGTGTCACTGCTATGCGCGATACGCAACTGGTGATGCTTACCGTGGAACATACCGACCCGCAACAGGCCGCCCGTATTGCCAATGAAATGGTGACTGTCTTTGGCGAAAACAATCAACAATTGCAGGCCAGCCGCTATGCCGATTCCAAGCGGAGCCTGCAGGCCGAACTGCAAAAGGTGCAGGAAGACATAAACAGTACGCAGGCTGAGCTGCGTGCATTGCGCAGCCCCGACAGCCGCACCGAAAGTGCCGAACGCGAGCGGCTGCAATCCTTGCTGGCGCAATACCGCAGCACCTCTGCCTCTGTGCTGCAAAGCCTGGAACAGGTGCGCCTGGCCGAAGCACAATCTACCAACAACGTGACGGTGGTGGAGCCAGCCGAAGCCAATTTCGAGCCTGTCAGCCCTGGCATACCACGCAATACGCTGCTGGCCGCGATTGTCGGGGCGATGCTGGCGGTGAGCGTCGTTTTCTTGATGGAATACCTGGATGAATCCATCCGCAGCAGCGAACAGGCAGAATACATCACTGGCCTGCCCACGCTGGGCACTATCGGCCGTATCGAGGGCAAAGAGCTGCCGCACAAACTGGTTGCTGCGTTACGTAGTCGCTCGCCCATCAGCGAGTCGTTCCGCGTGCTGCGGGCCAATATAGATTTCTCTGGCGTAGATCGTCCGCTCCGCTCAGTGGTCATTACCAGTAGCATCAAAGCCGAAGGCAAAACAACCATTGCTGCCAACCTTGCCATTGTTATGGCACAGGCGGGCCGCCGCGTCATCCTGGTGGATACCGACCTGCGCCGCCCGATGCTGCACAAGTATTTTCAGAAAACGAACGAACGTGGCTTCACCACGCTGCTGATACAGCGCGATGAGACGCCGCTGGATGATTGGCTCCAACCGACCGGCATCGAGAACCTTTCGCTGCTGACCAGTGGCCCGCTGCCACCCAACCCGGCCGAACTGCTGCAATCGCAACGCATGCAAGACCTGACCGCCGAACTGACCGCGCACGCCGACCTGGTCATCTTTGACACCCCGCCTGTGCTGGCCGTCATTGACTCCGTGCTCATCGGTCGACTGGCGGACGCCACGCTGCTGGTGGTGCAGATGAGCGAAACGCGTGCCGACTTGCTGGGACGTGCCATGGGGCAACTGCTGCAATCGGGCAACCGCGTGCTGGGGATGGTGCTCAACCAGGTGGACCGTTCACACCGCGGTACCTATGCGAACTACTACTACTATTACTATACAGGCGACGACGATGACAACCAGCAGGGCGGAAAACGGCGCAAACGTGCTTCTCAGCCCCGCAGCATGCTTTTACCAGACAGTGGTGATACGAGCGGTCATATGAAGCACAATGGCACCATCCTGCACGATGTGGAGGAAAAGGAGTAACGTGAGTGAGTGGCGAACCGGTGACGGTGTTTGGCATGGAGCGCGAAAAGGCAATGGACGGGATAAGAGCCTGGGGAAAGTGATTCCGACAGGTCTCTCTCAACACTATGAAAAAATCTTATCAGACGACAAGTAAAAGCATAGCAAACCAGATTGCAGGTCTCTCGCTACGCAAGAATTTCTCCTGGACTTTTATCGGCAATGTAATCTATGCTGTCTGCCAATGGGGCATGATTACAGTGCTGGCAAAGCTAGGATCTCCTGAACATGTGGGGCAATTTGCGCTTGGTCTGGCTGTGACTGCTCCGGTCATCATGCTCACCAATCTGCAATTACGGGCTATCCAGGCAACCGATGCCAGAAACGAATACCAGTTCAGTGATTATCTGGGGTTGCGGCTTTTTACGTCGGTACTCGCAATTTTGATTATTGCAGGAATTACTTTTTTCGCGGGCTATCGTGGGGAAGTTGCGCTGGTTATTCTGGCATTCAGCCTGTCAAAAAGCATTGAGTCGATCAGCGATATATACTATGGGTTGATGCAACAACATGAACGGATGGATTTTGTCGCAAAATCCAAGATATACCGCGGTATTCTGTCACTTGTAGCGTTGACCACAGGTTTTATGCTCACAGGCAGTGTGTTCTGGGCAGTGGTTTCAATGGCTGCAGTCTGGGGGATTGTCCTCGTTATCTACGACATGCATAGCAGTTTGTTGCTGCTACGTTCTTGTTCATCTCCAATATTCCCCCATTGGAATGGGAATACGCTGATTAAGCTGACATGGCTCTCTCTACCACTCGGTGTGGTGACGATGCTGGTAAACCTGAATATTAGTATCCCGCGCTATTTCATCGAATACTATCTGGGTGAGTATGAACTGGGTGTTTTTGCAGCAATGGCTTATTTGATAGTTGTGGGTACAACTGTAATGCAAGCGTTAGAACAACCCTTTGCTCCGCGGTGGGCAAAATACTACGCAGTGAGCGACGAACAATCCTTTCGCAATCTTTTGCTCAGACTGGTAGGGATTGGGGCTATGATTGGAGTGGGGGGAGTGCTGGTGGCTATGTTTGCCGGGCGTGAGATACTGACGCTAATCTATGGAGCAGAATACGCACGGGTGGATGTGTTTGTATGGGTCATGGTATCAGCCGGGATATTAAATGCAAGTTCTCTAGGATCTGCAATAACATCTGCCCGGTATATCAAAATACAAGTTCCCTTGTTTGCGTTTGTAGCCGGGAGCACTGCAATAGCATGCTGGTTGCTAATCCCTGATACTGGTTTATTGGGAGGAGCGCTGGCTCTTGTCATTGGTTCAGCAGTCCGTGCAATTGGTATGGCAATAATTATTAAACAAGTGTTAGCAAAATTGCGTACTAATAAGATAAAACATCCAGGTTAAAATTCGGGACAAAAAAACTGCTTCCCATTGGTAGATTGGGAGATAAGCACGTATGCTAAAACATGCAAACAAGAAAAGAATAGCCCCGTATTCCTTCGAGAGGAATTCTAAGTCACTTAGTCAGCAGAAAACACAACCTTTTTTTATAATCCCCTTATTTCCAGGGATAATTCTGACGGTACTCTTTTTGCTGGATATTACCTTGCCATATGAAATACTTATTCCCATATCTGGGGCAACATTTGTGTCTGGTTTCATCTTTATAAGAGTAACCCATCTATCCCTATTGCCCCGTCTGGCAATTACGCTCTATAGTCTTCCTTTTACTGCAACAATAGGGTATCTTTTCGACAGGTATCATATGTGGACATATCCCAATCCAGTTCGGGCGCAATACATGTGGAACCATACGATTATCAGTCAGATGGTGATGGTGGGACTTATTGGGTTGCTCGGTTTACTGACAGGAATTATGCTGAAAGAGGTTAATTCGCCACAATCGCATGAAGTACCT
>CAYFVX010000410.1:0-4765 GCA_964346425.1 uncultured Chloroflexaceae bacterium
CGCCGGCTACTCCGCCGGGCGCCGCATGACGAAGCCGACGGCGTCCTCCGCATCGCATCCTGGATGCCGATGGGCTGAATATGCTGTGCGAGATGGAAAACTGGACGGAGCATTTGCCGCCAGAACACTTTATCCTGACACCCCATCTCGGCGAGATGAAACGTTTGCTGCAGGTTGATGAACTGGAAGCAGACCATGTCAAAGTGGCAACGGAAGCAGCCGTCCGATGGCACCAGATTGTTGTGCTGAAAAGTTCAACCACGATTGTGGCGGCTCCAGATGGACGTTGCCGCGTGTATGCGGACGGGAACCCTGCGCTTGCTACGGCTGGCACGGGTGATGTGTTGTCCGGTACGATTGCTGCGCTACTGGCCCAGGGGATGGAACCTTTTGCGGCAGCCGTGCTCGGCGTCTATCTCCACGCAATGGCTGGTATAATAGTACGCGAAGAACTGGGGGATACTGGCACACTGGCAAGCGACCTGTTGCCACGCATGCCCCTCGTGTTTCGCCGATTAAAGCAACAAAAATAGTCGAAGCATACATCCAATGAGGAACGAAAAGGTATCAACCACATTTGCTGAGAAGGAGAGTGTCCCATGCCAATCTATGAGTATTCCTGTCTGGAGTGCAATGGACGTTTCCAAAAGCTCGTGCAGGGGTTCCGTGACCCGGAAGGGCTGGTGTGCCCCCGCTGTAGTAGTGCTAACCTGCGGCGAGCTATTTCTCAATTTGCCACTATCAAATCCGAAGAAGCTCGAATGGAGGCTCTCGCCGACCCTTCCTCGCTGGCCGGGTTGGATGAAAATGATCCACGGTCTATTGCGGAATGGGCCAAACGCATGGGCAAAGAGCTAGGCGAAGAAGCCGGTGAAGATTGGGACGAGATGGTCGAGGAAATGCTTGAGGAAGAACTGGGTGACAAAAACAAAGATGCAACCGCAGGACCGGCAAAAGAAGATAATCTGGGTTGGGCATAACAGAGACCGTGTGCGTGTGTTACAATAAAGAGAGAATGATATAAGACGACAAAAAACACAGGTCAAACACCATGGGATTTCTTGATGACATTAGCAAAGCTGTCACGCACGGAATAGATCGTGCCAAATTTGAGGCGGAAAAATTTCAGCGCGTCAATCGTGTTCAGAGCGAACTGAATGACCTCAAACGCAAGTTGGACAACCAGATGATCGAGCTTGGGCACCGTGCGTATGACCTGTATCGAGCAAAACAAATTACTGCTCACTCGGTTGGTGAACTGGTGGGCGAAATTGACGAATTGCGTTCGCATCTCGTTGTCAAAGAGGAAGAATTAAAAGTTGCACAAGCTGATGCCTATGCAGAGCAAGAAGCTGCCTCCCAAAACAACCCGACGGCGCAATCCGTACCAATTGAAGAAGAACCTGCCATGCCACAACAGACTATCCGATTGCCTCAAAAGAAACCCTGTCCTGTCTGCAAATTTGAAATGCCCATGCACGCGGTTTTTTGTCCCAATTGTGGGTATCGTGTTGGCAACCAGCCACAATAACCAGCACCTCCTAAGGCAAGGGGATATCCTTCGCGCAGCATGTCGGTATGTAAGACACCAGCAGCGACTATGCCTGAGTAGTCATTGGTCACGCTTTGTTATGGTCTATTCAAAGGAGACTGGAGAGGTCAGACATTGAAAGAGAAAGTCAGGTCAGCTATCTTTCTTTTTATGCTCTGCTTGTTTGTATCCTGTAGTATCAATCAACAGGTCAGTGTGTCTACGCCAACACCTTCCTCCGCTTCGCTCAATACCATCGCAACCAATACCCCGTCCATCGTGCAAAACCGCTTTCTGGTGTATGGTTCTGACGGTCAGCCGGATACGCTCGATTGTGCCAATACGACCGCCAATACCACCGTCATTGTGACCCTGCAAATGCTGGAAACGCTGGTGACGTTTGAGCCTGGCACGCTGGACCTGGCTCCGGGGTTGGCAGAAAAATGGGAACCAAATGCGGACTCTTCTGAATGGACTTTTAGCTTGCACCGTGGGGTTACCTTTCACGATGGAACTGCCCTGAATGCCGAAGCGGTGGTCTTCAACTTTGAACGGATGGCAGACCCTGCTTTTCCCTATGGCTTCCGCGATGAAACGTCTCCTTTTCTGGTTTTTACCTCAATCTTTGGCGGCTTTGTTGACGATGAAGATACGATGTGGGAATCGGCTACGGCCCTGGATGAGCATACGGTGCAGTTCAAACTCAAGCAACCCGTTCCGCTGTTTCCGCATTACATTGCCGCCCCCTATTTTGGTATCTCCAGCCCACAGGCCATCAAGACCCATGGGGCGGACTATGGCAGGAGCGGGGTGGGCGCAGTTGGGAGCGGCCCGTTCGAGTTTCGTTCCTGGGAGCCGGGCGAAGAGATTGTCCTGGAACGTTATGCGGGATACTGGGGTGAACAGGCAAAGATGCCAGGTATTACCTTCAAGTTTATTGGTGATGCAGCAGAACGATTACAGGCATTACAGACGGGCCAGATTGATTTTACCGTCAATCTGGCCCCCGATGCTCGCGCAATCATCGAACAAAACCCTGAACTGGAACTGGTGACAACTCTTCCATTTTCGCTGGGGTATCTTGCTATGAATATCAATATCAGTCCGCTCGATGACCGCAGGGTACGGCAGGCTCTTGCCTATGCCATTGATAAAGAAGCTATCGTCAACCAGTTCTATAAAGATGTGGGCGATGTTGCCGTCGGTTTTTTGCCGGATGTGCTCGCCTGGGCGCGGCCCGACGATACTGTAAGCTACCCACACAATCCGCAGAAAGCCAGGGAGTTGCTGGCAGCGGCTGGCTATCCTGATGGTCTGGATACTATGGTGTTGCCCAATGGCAGAGAAATACCGCTTGAGTTGTGGTATATGCCCGTATCGCGCCCCTACTATCCTACCCCCAGGCCGGTGGCGGACATGCTCGTCAATTCGCTGGCGGAAGTTGGTATTGATGTGACGCTCAAAACCGAGAAATGGACGAGCTATCTTGAAAACTGGCAGGCAGGCACCAGGTCTGGGTTGGTGATGATTGGCTGGACGGGTGATTATGCCGACCCCAATAATTTCCTGTATCCGCACTTTGGGCCGGGCAATGTTGCGGGCTATGTGAATGAAGACGTGTTTGCGCTCTTGAAATCTGCATCTACCGCCAGAACGCAGCAAGAAGCCGCCGGCTTCTTCCAGCAGGCCGGGCGTATCCTCGACCAGGATATGGTGCGCATCCCAATCGTGCAAACCTCGCCATTATATGCAAGAAAGCAGACGCTGCAAGGATGGACGCCCGGCCCCGGTGGAACGTCTTCTTTCGCGTCAATCTTGCTGGTTGAAAAAGAATCATGAGTACGGTGTTGAAAGCTCTCGCAAGATGTGTGATAGGCAAAACCTGCGGTACGACAGCGTATGCAAATTTTCCTTGCATGCGGGTTTATACTTACACAAAGTTTTATACACGGATCAGAACCTTCAATATTCAGCATTGTCCAGGCAAACAGATAGCAATGATTCTTCTTTTCATGCAGTATCAAACATTCGCCAGACACCGAAGCACGAAACAGAAACGGACAGGCTGTATGCAGTCTCGTCTACGCTTAACTTCCGATGGAAAGGAGGAGAGGCGCTTCCTCCACCCTCTAAGACTGGTGGTTTCTGCGCCCATAAGACGGTATGGACTCTGAACGATTTATAGTACGATTTTGGGGCGCACGAGGGAGTTTTCCTGTTCCCGGACCGGGCACTGTGCGCTATGGTGGCAACACCCCCTGCGTGGAGTTGCAAGTCGGAAAACATACAATAATTCTGGATGCCGGTACTGGTATCATCAATCTTGGGCATGAGATAGTCCGGCGATTAAAGGAAAACGAAAACCATGATGAACCGATTATCGCGACGCTTTTGCTCACGCATTTACATCATGACCATACGCATGGGTTTCCTTTTTTTACCCCGGTGCTGATGAAAAATAGTATCTTGCACATTTTCGGTCCGCATACGTTTCAGCAAAAGCTGGAAGATGAATTGAGCAATGTGGTGCTCACGCCCAATTTTCCGGTGAATATCAATGAGATGCCATCTTTTAAAATTATTCATACGCTGCATGATACGGAAATGCTCATCCTGGGACAGGAACAAACAGATCTGCGCATCAGCAACCTCTATCATGATACAGTGGAGTACACGCCGGACCATGTGCGGGTGCTTATTCACAAAGGGTATGCGCATCCCAAAAATGGTGTCTACATCTATCGGGTTGAGTGGCGTGGGAAATCGCTGGTCTTTGCCAGTGATACTGAAGGGTATCTCGGCACCGACCAGCGGCTGGTGCGTTTTTCGCGCAATACGGATGTTTTGATCCACGATGCGCAGTATACGCACGAGGTCTACATCAGTGGGCGACAGGGGTGGGGACATAGTACGGTTGAAATGGCGTGCGATGTAGCTCTGCAAAGCAATACCCGTCAACTCGTTTTGTTTCATCACGACCCTGCGCACAACGATGAGCAGGTTGATGAAATGGAGCGCAAGGGCAAGAAGATTTTCCCCAATACCATTGCCGCCTATGAAGGGTTGGAGATCCAGCTTCTTTGAGCAGTTTTGTGTCGGTTTTTTTGCGGCTACGCCGCAAGGTAGCACCACGAAACATCGTGGATGGGATTTTACCGTGGGGTTGCGAGGGGACACAAGTCCCCTCGCGCTCCCCTGGATCAACTGCGTTGAGGATACTCCACGATATTCTGT
>CAYFVX010000411.1:0-4764 GCA_964346425.1 uncultured Chloroflexaceae bacterium
GATATTGTGGTCAGCACGGCGTTGCAGGAGACGCTGGGTATCGGCATTCTGGAGGCTCTCTATTGTGGCTGTATTCCCATCGTGCCGAACCGGCTGGTGTATCCCGACCTGCTGCCGATGCGCTATCATGCGGATTGTCTGTATACCACGTTTGATGAACTGGTCGAGCGGTTGCAGCAGGCGGTGCTGCGCTGCGCGGAATTGCGGCAATACGATTGGCGAGCGATTGCGGCTCCCTACGATTGGTCCGTGGTAGCTCCACGCTACGATGATGCGCTGGAGGAGGTATTGGATGGGAGACGGAAGACCAAGGACGAGACTCCCGCACGCTCGCATGGGTAGAGTTTTCGATGGCAAGAACCCCATCGGTAATCGTAGCCGCGGTTTGTAACCGCGGAGCACACCCATACATCCGTTCATTTCGCGGTAAAACCAGCCCGACTGCTGCTTGTTTCTGATTATCTTCAGCTTGACGGAACAAGAAAAAGTGCAAGGACTGTGAATTTCTTGTGCTTTGTCTTATGATGACTTTGAGTAGCGTTAGGAGATTATGGTATGCATCTTTCTGCTGGTGTCCAAAGATATGTTAAGGAGGAATTTCAATCGTTCGCTACAAATGCGAAAGAAATTCGCTCCTTATTGTTACAGTTGCTTGGTTGTGTTCATAACAAGACATTGCTTGAGCCTTGCGCGGGTGAAGGTGCGTTTCTTCGTGAGCTTTTGGGAACTCCCGCTTGTGTTGATGCAATAGATATAGATACCAGACATGTTGCTTCTTTAAACGAGAATTTTTCGCCGTATGTCAATGCTGTCCATGCGGATTTTATAGACTTGATGGTTTCAGGGCCTTTGTTTTCGGCTTCACTTCTTAAAGAATGTTATGACGCAATTATTTGTAACCCTCCGTATGGTCTTAAATTTTCCATTGAGTATCGAAAGAAGATAAAAAAGCTGTATCCTGATTTTTATGTGCGCGAATCATATGGTTTGTTTCTTCTCTTTGGGATATCTCTTCTTCGGTATGAAGGGCGTTATGTTTTTATCGTTCCTGATACCTTTCTTACCTGTCGCAATCATAAGCCACTTCGGCATTTTTTGGTGCGGGAGGGAAGACCTACTCATCTCATTCGCTTTCAATCACGTCGCTTTGAGACGGTTCATTTTGGGTATGGAAGTTTATGTATTATCGCTGGTAATCACCAACCATTAGAGACTCAGCACGATGTTTATTGGGTTGATGCAGTAGATAATGATGAACCGCTATCATATGAGCTGCTTCATCAAACAAAACCAACAAAAGGCAGTTACTTACTGGCGCATTCAGATGATGGGTGGGTTCATTCAGCTCGAAAAGCGGCAATTCAAAATCCTGCTTTAACTGTTCGTCTGGGCGATATAGCAGAGTGTAGGACAGGCATTTATACAGGAAATAACACGAGGTTTTGTGGATATGATGCTTGCCTTGCCAGTATTCGGGGAAATGGACATCCCATTGATTGGAAATTGCAGGTTCAAACCACTAAACTAAGTGATGAAGAAAAGCAATCAGGCTTAGCAGGCAACCGTCATTATGTGCCGCTGATCAAGGGGGGACACCGTGAACCATTTTCGCATACTGCCTGGGCGGTTGATTGGAGTAAAGAGGCTATTACGTTTTATAAGAGTGACAAAAAAGCACGATTCCAAAATGCCCGATTCTATTTCAGGCGAGGTTTAGCTGTTCCTATGGTGACTTCAGGGCGGCTATCAGCATCTTTGATGGATGGGGCTGTTTTTGATCAGGGGGTAGTTGGCGTGTTTCCGCACGAAGAGGAAATGATTGAATTCCTTCTTCTCTATCTTAATAGCAATTTTGTGGCTGACGCTGTAAAACGAGTAATCAATCCAGGTGCAAACAACTCTGCCAATTATATTAAAAAGATTCCTTTACCTGTTCCGTCAAAGAAGCATTTGCAGGAAGCTCACGCTATTCTTGAGGAAGCCCAGATGAATGGATGGAAGTATACAGTAGATACGCGTGAGAGATTTGTTAAGAGTCTTTTATAGCAGTCCGATCTGAGTTGTAAATGAAGCTCAGCATTAGCCCTTCCACAAGCCTGATACAATGAGTTTGTTTTACATTTGGACCAGGACTGCTATATGTATTTGAGAATATCTTTCAGATTGGGTGAAGAAGATAGATTGTCGCTTATGCGCAAGCGGATTGTATTTTCAACCGCACGAAAAGATGGTGCTTCGATTCTTTGTATGTTATCACGCGAAGGAGAATCCCATGCAGAGGAGCAAAATCGTTCCCAAAGTTCTCCGACACGTCGAGAAAGAGCCATATACTCGTAGGGCCAGACTCTGTGACGATATTCCAGGCTTACCACTGATGTGCAATATTGCAGGACTATAAGGGCCTGTTGTTGGTCGTGTGTCGTATCGAAAGGGCCAAGCTCATTGACGAACATCTGATGATATTCGGAAATTTTGCGGTTTACTATCCTGGCTTTCTCTTGATGTTTCTCATGTCCTTGAGCAATAGCATGTACTATAGGATTCAGGTTTGTATGATATTTGCCCAGGAGCGTGTTTTTGAGTTCTGAGAGATTCATGCTTGCTTCTCGCTCGCAGTTTCGTGGGGAAAGAGTTCAGAGGGAGAAACCTGGAGCGCGTGGGCTATTTTGTAGATGTTGATAAGGCTTATATTTCTTTCTCCTCGCTCAACACTGCCTATGTATGTTCTGTCCAGACCACAATCAAGGGCAAGTTTTTCTTGCGATAGCCCTTTATCGCGACGTAGTTCGCGTATACGTTCCCCAAAGGAGGTTTTGATTTTGTGTGCCAGATATTTTTCCATACATAAAGCATGCACCATGATGAAAAGAAGTCCACGGACTTTGCGTATCATCCAGCATGTTACGTATGCTGCACCGCGCCCACGCGCTCGTGCAATACTCCTTTGACGATGCCCAGCACGCTGAATGAGATGGTGAGTAAGATAACCGCCAGCGTCAGGGCAACCCCCAGATCCATTTCAAAGCCAATGTAGATTGCCAGCGGCATGGTCTGCGTGCGGCCAGGGAAGTTGCCGGCAAAGATAATGGTTGCACCAAACTCGCCAAGGGCGCGTGCCCAGGTCATAATTGCGCCGCTGAACAGCACGGGTAGAGCCAGCGGTAGCGTGATGTGGCGAAATACCCGCCATGCGCTGGCTCCATCCAGTGCGGCCGCTTCTTCTATCTCGCGTTCAATCTTTGCGAAAGCAGTAACCGATGACTTGATATAAAAGGGGGCGGCAACAAAAAGCTGCGCCAACACGACGGCCATTGGCGAAAATGCCAGATCAATGCCCAGTTCGCTCAGGTATGACCCGACGACACCACGCCGCCCGAAAGCCATCAGCAGAGCTATGCCTGCCACGGCTGGCGGCAGCACCATTGGCAGTTCGAGCAACGTTTCGAGGGCGGTTCGTCCGCGAAAGGAGTATCTGCCCAGCAGGTAGCCGAGCGGTGTGCCGATGATGATGGTCAGGAGCATGGTCACAAAACTGGACACGATACTCAGCATAATGGCGCGGATGACTTCGCTCTTTGCAAGGTATTCGTGCAAGATTTCTGGTCTGGTGCGCAGCAATAATGACACGAGCGGCAGCAGTATAAACAATACGAGCGGCAATGCCAGCACAACCAGAGTTACACGCTGCCAGCGAAACCGAACCCATTTGATAGTGGGGGTTGTCGCATGCAGGTGGTTTTGCAATGGTGCCATTAGGTTTGCTCCTTTTGTATTATCTCTCTTCCCCAGAGAGCGATGCAGCGGGGAGAAAGCCATGCTTTTCTAAGAGTGTCTGTCCTTGGGGGGCGAACACAAAGTCTACAAATGCCTGCGCTACGTCTGGCTGCGCACTGTCTTTGATGACGGCAATGGGATAATCTGCGATGGTATTGAGGTGGTCGGGAATGTCGCTGGTGACAACGTGTTCGGCAGCCTCGGCGGTAATGTCGGAGGAATAAACAACCCCGGCATCGCCTTCGCCCAGCATCACTTTCGTCAATACCGCTTTGACCGTCTGCTCATAGGAGACGACATTGCCGAGCACCTGCTCACGGTACGTATTCCCCAGGCTGCTCTGGGCGGCTTTGTCCAGGAAATTGAGCGTATATGCACCCACGGGGGCTTCTTTTGCGGCAAGCACCAGTTTGAGGTCGGGCTTCGCCAGGTCTTCCAGGCGTTCAATGGTGATGGGACTTTCTTTGTTGACGATGATCACCAGACGGTTGTGCGCAAAAATTCGGTGTGTACCAATCGTGACTCGGTCTGCTTCAATGGCGACACCCATCTGTTTGGTGTTTGCCGAGGCAAAGACATCAGCCGGTGCGCCCTGGGCCAGTTGCTGCGCGAGTTGTTGCGAGTTAGCCAGGTTGAGCAGCACGCTGGTTTCGGGATACGCGGCCTGAAAAGCCTGGGCAATTTCCTGGTAGGCTTCGGTGAGTGACGCCGCCGCAAAAACGGTAATTTCACCGCTGAGCGAGGTGTCCCTTGTGCTTTGTGCGTTGGCAGACACGCCTGCATTGTTTCCGGTGCTGTTGGATGATTGGTTGGTGGTTTGCTGTCCGCATGCGGCGAGCGAGAGTGTGAGTGTGAGCAGTATGACGCTCACGAACCTGCCCCAGAGATGATGTTGAAACAATGACATTGGTATTTCCTTCTGTTACGAGAGATGCTTGACCGTTGACCGTTGACCGTTGACCGTTGACCGTTGACCGTTGACCGTTGACC
>CAYFVX010000412.1:0-4746 GCA_964346425.1 uncultured Chloroflexaceae bacterium
GGTTACTAATAACCTATTCCCGAACGCGCTATGGAGACCGGCATCACCCGCAGTTCAAAGCGTTCTTGCGCGAGATCGATAGGGAAATTGCTCTTGTTAGCAGTATGTCGCATATCCTGTTCTATGATGAGCAACGTGACTATCTTCCCGCCATCAGCATGCGTGCGAAGTATCGGGATGTGGAGCACTGGCTGCAAGAGGGACAATGCCAGTCGCGGTACTACACCTTGCTGGTGCTCGACCCCGGCGTGAACGATGAGTATCGCGATTGGTTTATCACAAAGGCCGCCCAAAAGTGTCCATCCCTGGAGCCATTTGTGGTAGACAACATGCTGGTCTATCGCCTCGGGCATAAGGAATGAAGCATGCGCGGTCAGGAACTTGAAAACCACCTGAATATTCACCAGATAGTCGGGTACATCGCATGGCTCCCCCTGTTCATCGGGGTAAGTATCCTCACGCTTTCGACGGTGCTGCTCTATCTGACGGCCGGTGTTCACGGGCTACGCATCTTTGGTTATGATAGTGCCAACTATATGAGCGGCGCGATCAATCTCGTGCAGGGGCATGGTCTGTCGCTCAAAGTCTACCATCTGACCACCGACACGATAGTCTGGCAACCCATCACCCACTATCCGCCGCTGACCTCGCTGGTGTATGCTGGCTTGCTGCTGGCAGGTGCTCCCTTGCTGCATGTGCCTTTTGTTACTTCGCTCTGCTGCTGGCTGGCTTTCCTGAGTGGCATAGGTGTGCTCACCTACCGCCTGAGCAACTCCTGGTGGGGGGCAGCCACCAGTATGGTGATTGCCGCATTCACCAGCAACTATCTGCTGGTCTTTCAGATGGTGCTGTCCGAGCCAGTCTTTTTGCCGCTGCTGGTCTGGAGTGTGGTGTTGCTGGTGAATATGCCAGAGCAGGGAAGCATTCCCCTGTGGCGCATGGCGACTATCGTGCTGTTGCTCGCGCTGTTGATACTGACCCGCTTTGTTGGTAGTGTGCTCTTTGCGGCAATAATTCTGTGGTGGATATGGCAACGCTACCGACAGCAACCGCTGCGTCGGCTGGCAGGCGAAGTGGTGTTGCTCAGCAGCGCATTTTTGCCGATGGCTCTCTGGCTGTTGCGCAATGCGCTTTCTGCTCAGGAAAAGGTCGGGAGCCATTTGCAAGCCAGCAAAGACAGTTTCTGGGATGGCATCAGCGGGTTGCTCAATCAGTTGAGCCTGCTTATTCTGCCGGCCAGAGACCCTTTGCCCGAGCTGGCTCTTTTGCAACAGGAAGACTGGGGCGATCTCGACCGCTGGCTCCCCTGGCTCCACTTTGGCGTGCAACTGGCAATCCTCGGAATACTCTTCATCCTGGGGCGCAGACTCTGGCGGCTCGCCCGACGCCAGCCGCAGCCCTGGCATATCCTGCCTGCCTCGCCCATCCTGCCGATTGTTGCCGCGTTTGTGGCACTGTATGTGCTTCTCCAGCCCTTCGTTTCGTTTCGCCCTATGGATTATCGTGATGCCACAACGCTGCTCTGCCTGTTGCAACCCTATCTGATTGCGTTGCTGATACGGTTGTTACAGCGTCGCACGCGAACCCTGCTGGCACTCGCCTACATCAGCCTCAATCTGCTCGTTATGCTCCTGCCCATTCTCCTTTATGGCATCCCCGGCGTTATCTCATTTTCCCCCTTCCAGATACATGACCTGTCTGGAGACGTCGAAAAGATCGCCTACTATAATCGCCAGGGTATCCCTGACTGGCTGGTGCTCAAACATTTTCGTACCGGCTTTGTCGAAAAGCACCACCCGGAGATACCACCACTCTTGCGGCAGTCTGAGACGGAGACGGTGGTTATTAGCAGTATGACGCATCTACTCTTCTACGATGAGCAGCGAAACTACCTGCCGGCCAGCCTGTTCAGCATGCAAGAAAACTACAAAGAGATTGCCGACTGGCTCCAGCATGGGCAGTGCCAGTCGCAGTACGCCACCTCCATTTTGATAGACACCAGCCTGTATGCGCAGTATCTCGACGGGATCAAGGCAGAGACCGCGCAGAAATGCCCGGAGTTGCAGCCCGTGGTTCTGGACGACCTGCTGGTGTATCGCCTGCCGCCGCCGCCCCCCAAAGGACTCTGTTGGTAAAGTCCGGGCAGGGCCTCTCGCAAAGGCGCAAAGCCGCACAGGTCCGGACAGGAGATGGGGTTTCCCAACAGAGTCCTTTGGAGTGGGGGGTGTGGTTTTTGCGGCAAAGCCGCAAAAACCACACCCCCCACCAGAATGGGTTGGCACGCACTTGCGTGCGTTTCATGCGCGGTTGCAAGCGGAGCTTGCAGTGGGGTGAACCCACCTGGGGGGCGAACCCCCGTTAAGATGGGACCAATCATGGCATTGACCAGGGGCAGTGCCATGATTGGTACTAAAGAACTATTGCCGCACAGGGGAATATCATGTTATCATATAATCAACAAGGAAAGGCACAGTCCGGATGGCTCCCGACCAGGACCAGAATAGGTTTCGTTTCATACCTCCTTCTCCTCCATATATCTTCTTGATACACCTTAGGGAGCCATCAGCATGGATTGTGCCTTTTGATTCATGGTGGCGGAGATATGCTACCATGTCCCTATGAAATCTATCACACAGCAACCACCACCCGAAACTGCAACTGACGGCCAGTACCCGCTCATCCGCCTCACCCGTGTCTCGCGCAGTTTTGCCGAGGCCGGGCAACAACATATCGTCCTGCACGATATTACGGCTACCTTTGCCCAGGGGGAGATTATTGCGATTATGGGCCGAAGCGGTAGCGGCAAAAGCACGCTACTCAATCTGCTCAGCGGCATTGATACGCCGGACAGTGGCGACATCTTGATACAAGACCGTTCGTTGACAAAGCTTTCCGAACAGGATCGGACGCTTTTTCGCCGCAGCACTATCGGGTTTGTCTTTCAATTCTTCAATCTGGTGCAAACGCTGACCGTGCTGGAAAATGTGTTGCTGCCGCTTGAGTTGAATGGGCAGACGGGACGGCAGGCGCAGCAGCGAGCGATGGAGATGCTGGCGCATGTCGGGCTGGCCGAGCGTGGCAAGAGCTACCCCGATCGTCTCAGTGGCGGGGAGCAGCAACGGGTTGCTATTGCCCGTGCCCTTGTGCATGACCCGCCGCTGCTGCTGGCCGATGAGCCGACCGGCAATCTGGACAGCGACACCAGCCAGCACGTCCTCGATTTGTTGCGCAACCTCACCCGGCAGGCTGGCAAAAGCATGGTGATGGTGACACACAGCCTGGAAACCGCCAGCATCGCCGACCGTATTTTTCGTCTGCAAGAAGGCTCGCTGGTGGAGGACAGGACCCCTCAAGGGGGACAGTAGACGGTGGACGGTATGGCACGTTTCTTGCAAAAAGCCAGCGGAAAAGCCAGAGACAAGCAAGGAGCTGTGCCATATGTATCCGATGCATGCCATACAGACCGGTACTGTCCGCGTCAAGCAACGCCAGATTGTTGGCGATGGACAGGGACCGTTGCGCCTGATGAACACGATAATAGATGACCGCTGGAGCGACCCGCTCCCTATCTACGCCTGGGTGCTGGAACATCCGGAGGGTGTCATTGTGATTGATACCGGCGAAACTGCCCATACCGCCGATTCCGGCTATTTTCCCGCCTGGCATCCCTACTACCAGTTGGCGATGAGCGTCCAGGTAGAGCCAGAAGAGGAGATTGGCCCACAGATGCAGAGCCTGGGAATTGCCCCAGATGAGGTGCGCTATGTGATTATGACCCATCTGCACACCGACCATGCCGGCGGTATCAGCTATTTTCCGCGAGCCGAGTTTCTTGTTTCACGTGAGGAATATCGCGTGATGCAGGGAATTCTCGGTCAGTTGCGCGGCTATCTGCCGCAACATTTGCCCCCCTGGTTTGCGCCCAGGCTGGTTGACTATACTGGCGAACCAATCGTCATGTTTGAGCATTCATTTCCCGTGACCCACGCCGGTGATGTGGTGATTGTACCGACGCCAGGGCATACGCCCGGTCATCAGTCGGTGATTGTGCAAGATACGGCCTTGAGTTACTTTTTTGCTGGCGATACCACCTACCGCGAAGATTTGCTCTTGCAGCAACAGGTAGATGGGGTGGCACCGGATGTTGCAACAGCAAAACGAACGCTGGATACTATCCTCAAGTATACCCACAGCAACCCGACGGTGTACCTGCCGAGCCATGATCCTGAAGCCAGCCAGCGGTTGCATGCGAAGCAGGCGGTGCATGGCACCCCGCCGCAGACTGTCGAGCAGTTGGAAGAGCGCGAGTCAGTCATGTGATATGTGGTTTGTGCGGCTTCGCCGCACAAACCACACCCCCTACAAACAGGAGACAAGTCTGGTAAGATAAGAAAGAAGAGTAGTACTAGAACTCTGGAAGAGTAGTATGGACAGGAGGTATTTCCTATGATAGATGGTTGTCGTGTTGTTCTCTCGGTTCTTTTGCCGCCGGTTGGTGTTTTTTTGCGGGTTGGTTTTGGGCTGCATTTCTGGCTGAACATTCTTTTGACGCTGCTAGGATATGTACCCGGTCTGGTGCATGCCATCTGGATTATTGCCACAAAGAGCAAAAAAACGAGTTGAGGGCAGTCATGGAGCGGTTTCCAAGTGGTCACGAGATGTTGTAGCAGCGGCTTGGAGACTCTGTTGGGAAATGTGTTTTGGGTGATAAGGTAGGGGTTTGGCGGTGCCAAACCCCTGTCCGGG
>CAYFVX010000413.1:0-4742 GCA_964346425.1 uncultured Chloroflexaceae bacterium
AGCGTGCGGGAACCAGGTTCCCGCACACACCCGCAAGTGACACCCATTGAGGGGGACTGACTGTAGACGATGGACCGGCAACCATGGACAAGCATCGGACACTTGTCGCAGGTATTGATGCTTCGGCAAAGGGCAATACGACGCAAAAACATTCCCCTTTGAGCTACCGGCGCGGGCGGTATTTTTCCAGCCAGAAGACCAGCGAGGTCTCACCCTGTTTTTGCTCGGCCCCTATCAACCTGCGCCACTGCTCATCAGTAATCTCGTTTGCCAGGCGGCGTACTGCCAGCCGCAGGCTGGTTTTGCGGCTGGTTATCTGATTGCGTAACTGGTCCATCTCCGCTTGCATTTGCGATACTTCTGCAACCTTCTGACGAATTGGCTTGAGCCGCGCAATCATGATGCTGTCGTCTACGATATCGCTGTGGGAAACTGGCGCACGATGTTGCAGAATAGACGCACATTCATTGCAGAGAAAAAAGGCAACCATCTCTGTCGCCTCTGCTGAATCGCGCCCATCTTCTGCACCGTCGTCGGTCATAAACGTTTCAATTTCATGTGGTTCTGCACCCTCAACACCACACCGTTCACAGAGGGCGAGGCTCGTCCATGTCACCTTTCGCTCCCTTCATTCCTACCAACAACATCCCCGCTTCATCATACGCAACCTTGTATGTCGCATTGGGCGGCCCATCGCAGCGAGCATATTCCTTCACCTTTTTCGCCAGTTCCTGCGCCCCTGGTCGGTCGCCCTGACGGAGCAACAGTTCCGCCTGGAAAAGCAATGTATCTGCCGTCTGCAAGACATAACCGCACCGCTCGGTGATATCCAGTGCTTGCCGGGCGAACAACCGTGCTTCTTCACGCGTAGCCGTCGCAAATTTCAGCCGGGCCAGTTCAAGTAAAATATCTGCTTCATAGATATGGGCATTGATTTTGTGGCAACGATGCAATGCTTCTTGCAAATGATGGTCGGCTTCAGGCAGGTTGTCATTGATACGACATGCCGTGCCAAGTACCCAGGAAGCAAGCAGATAATCGCGCTCCATCAGATGGTCAGCCGGTGATACCTGCTCTATCAATGCCAGCGCACGCCGAGCAGTCAATAGCGCATCCGTTGTTGCCTGCCGACGTTGTTCTGCCTGGGGTGTTTCGGCTTGTGAGTTTGCTGCTTGCTCTGCGGAAGGAGAAACAGGTTGTGCCATGTCACTCCCGCTTTTTTCTCCGGCAGGGAGCGCAACCGCCGCTGTCGGGAGCGGAGTTGCCGGGACAGAAGCATCCTCAGCAGGGCGGGAGACCCGGCTCTGCAACGCCAGGGCAGGTGCCGCCGGTGGTTCCTGCACGGGCATTCGTGCCAACAACAACAACCGTTGGGTTCGATAGACGAGGGTAACACCCTGTCCCTGCGTATGATTTAGCCGCTCAAACAGGGTGAGGGCAGCCGATAGCTCACTCTCTGAATCCTCCCAGTTTCCACGATATGCCAACAATCGGCCTAACTCCTGATGCCCAACCGCTTCTTGAAACTCATCGCCAGTACGCTGGCTCATATTGATGGCCCGTCGCAGATTGACTTCCGCAGCCTGGAATTTTCCTTGCGGCATCTGGACGCCGGAAGCTAGAGTAGTCAAGCCAAGAATAAGATTTTTGCGATCGCCCAGGCGTTCATCAATCGCTATGGCTTGCTCATAGAGAGCCTGTGCATGCAATGGTTGTCCGCCCAACGTGTAGCTATTTGCCAGCAGACTGAGTACATAGGACTGGTTGCGCTCATCCTGCAAGCGGGGAGGATGGGTTTCCCCATCTGGAAAAAGCATACGCAACAGTTCAATCTGCAATTGATAGGCACCAAACTGATAGTACAACACCCCGCTAAGCTGATGATAAAACATCTTAAATGCATCATCATACAAACCGAGCTGCACGGTTTGGGCATACAGTTCAAGCGGCAACGACATATCGGCCAGCGTTTCAGAAGCAGGGGGGGGAGGAAGCATCTGCAAATGGTCGTATATCATCTGATGATGGGTGCGTCGTTCTTCATCGCTCAATCGCTGGTAGATTGTATGTCGCACGACAGGATGCAGGTCATACCTGCGATTATGCCGATCATAGAGTACCAGGCCCCAGGCAACTAGCGTTCGCAGGTCTGTATTGAGCGAATGCAGCGCGTCAGGCTTTTGGGGCAGAGCTGGTTCACCCCTTTTGCGTGGTGTCAGCGGAGCCAGCGGGTCCGGGCGTGAAGACATTAATGTTTTCAAAAACCCCAGAATACCCTGTGCTTGTTGCTCAGCCTCATGTCTGGACTGTCGTTCCTCCTCATCTTTTCTGTTGAGGGTTTTGAGTACCGTATGGTTTACGATATGGCGAAAACACGCGATACGAGCGAGCAGGTGCTGGCAGGCTGGCGACAGCATGTCAAACGCCTGGTGCAGAAGCAACTGCAAACGTTGATCTTGATCGCCATGTCGTTCCAGGTAATAGGCGGTTGTGATGTCGCCGGGTTGCTGCGGATGGTTGCTAATGATACCAGCCAGCAATGCCAGGCTGAGCGGATGATAGCCTGATGCTGCGCATATTTCATCAATCTGGATGCGGCTCCCCCGCACCCCCTGCGCCCGAAAGAAATCTATTGCATTATCAGGATGCAACGGGCCGGGTTCCAGTTCACGACATCCTTGTAGCAACATGCCGGATGGTTCTTCCAGAGCGTGGGGACGCAGGCGGGATACGAGCAATATCTTACCGCGCACTTTTGGTGCAGCAAGCAGCGAACGCAGGAAATACTCAACAAGGGGATTGATCGCGACCCGCTGATGGTTGTCCGGCAGCCTATCACCCTGGTAAGCGGCATACATGCCGCGGTATGCATCCAGCAATCGCTCAAAATTATCCAGTACCAGCAGGATGTTTTCGCCCTCTGGTTCGCGCAGCAAGCGCAACAATTCATCGGTTTGCTGGCGCGGGCCAGAGAGATGAGACAAAGGAGCCTGCAGATAGGTCAGTGCTTCCACCAGAAAATACTCGAAGCTGGCAAAGTTTTCGGCGAAGTCCCACCAGATAACCCGACGCCAGTGGGCAGGATGGACATCGCGCTGCAACCACTGCCATGCCAGCATACTTTTGCCAAAGCCGGCCGGCGCGTGCAAGACCAGCAACGCGTGGTCATAATCCGCATTCAGCCAGGAGGTAAGCTGGTCGCGTTCATACACCCGTCCGCTAAAATTGGGTGGCAGTGGGTAGGGATGGGGTTGCAGCCAGAAGTCTCGTTTTGGTGGGTCGGGAGCCTCCTGTAGTGGAGGAGCCCCTAGCGCAGTGAGCAGTTGCGTCCAGGCAATCTGCCGGTCTTCGTGATGGTCAGACAGAGTAAAATCTACATAGGTAGGCAGATTGATGCTGGCAGGCACAGCGTAATGTTCGCGCAACAGCGGCACAATACGCTTTTCTCGATTGATAGGGTGCTGTTCCTGCAGCAAAAACTGCTCCAGCTCTATCCAATCGCTTCCCTGATAATGGGGCGAAAGAACGATCAGTGTTTTGCGGCTCAAACGCAGTGCGCGTTCTATTTCGGTGATAGTGGACGAGCTCCGATGAAAGTCACGATAATCTATACAAACGCGCAGCCCACTATCTTCGAGACGGGGAAGCAATTTGCTGCGCACCCACACACGGTCATCGGCACTGTATGCAACAAACACATCATACGTGAAAATCTCATTGGTCATGGAGGCAGGCTCTACGATTCTCTACAAAAAGGAGCGTTCTCTTTAAATAGTACCACACTTCAGAGAAATACATCAGTGGTCATCTTCAACAACCGGTTTCTTTTTTTGGGGCTTCTGGCTAAGAAAATAGGTGAGCGTTGCAATAACCGCTCCAATAGCAACCCCATAGCCAAGCAGGTCACGCGAACCATCCCAGGTAAGCACCTGGCCCAGAAACACAACGCTCAAGACAACAATCACCACACCAACCAGTTTGTCTTTGAGCATATCAATGTCGGTGATAACCAACCAGTCAGGCAGGTCGATATCTCCAATGAACAGTTCGTACAACCCGGCTGCAATGATATAGAGCACCGTACTGAGCAGAAAGAGGTCAACCAGTTCAATGAAGGTGAGCACTAACTTTTTGGCTCCCTTGCTGGTCAACTCATGGGTGAATGCATAGATTAACTCTTGAACCGTAACCACGCCCCCATAGATGAGCAGGGCGGTTGAGGAAAGCACAATGCAGATAACAGCAATAATTGTCAGATACCGACTGGCAGAAATGATACGGCCCATCATAGCTGAATGACTCCTCATTGGTTTGAACAATACGGGTGTCTGGTGACGGAGACAACACAACGGTCTTTTGAAGCCACGCATAGCATAACAAAGCAACGCTACTTTGTAAAGGACCGGTCCACGGTAGTTCAAAGGGGAACGGTAGACGATGGACCGCAGACCGTGGACAAGCGAATCGGACACCTGCCGCAGGTATTTGTCCTTTTGTGAAAGGGCAGAACTCGTGCAAAATATACCCCTTTGAGGTCCTCGATAGGGTGTGGCAAAATATTTTCCGAAATGGCTGGTATCGCTTGCAAAGCCAGGGGGCGGGGGCATAGGCGCGAACGTAACGGGCATTCCACCGCGCTTTCACCCTCTCCCCAACCCCTCTCCCATCCAGGGAGAGGGGCTTCCGGCCATATGCGTCAACCTAAGAGTTATAAGTCTTTCCAAAGCCTTTTTCGTCATACT
>CAYFVX010000414.1:0-4713 GCA_964346425.1 uncultured Chloroflexaceae bacterium
GCATTGAACGATTATACCATTGAGGGCGTCATCACCACCATCCCCTTCCATCGTGCGGTGCTGGAACATCCCGATTTTGTCAGTGGCGAGCATGTCAGTGTCAACTTTATCCCACAACATCCAGAACTGATTGAACGGGTGACCCAGGAACCAGAAGCAGATATTGCAGTCGAACCACCAGAGGAAGAAGACATGCGCTCATTCACGGTGGAAGTCAATGATCGCCGCTTCAACGTGCGTCTCAGTGGCGTTGGTCTGGCAGCCGGGGCGGGTGCAGGCACTGCGCCAGGTCGCAACAAGCCAGCCAGGGCCAAACGCGAAAAAGCGGCCGCTGCGCCTTCCAATGCGATTGTTTCTCCATTACAAGGAACGGTCACGGCAGTACGCGTGAAGCCAGGTCAGGAGGTCGAATCCGGCCAGGTGGTTATTATCATCGAAGCGATGAAGATGGAGAACGAAATCGCTACTTCCAAGAAGGGTACGATTGGCGAGGTACGTGTCAAGCCGGGCGGAACAGTGGAGGCTGGCGCGGTAATGGCAACCTTTGTGGAGTAATGTCAGGTTCGTCTGATGACATATGAAACGCAGAGACGCAGAGAAGCCGAGAGAAAGAAGCGCAATCTGTGTTCATCTGTGGTTTAAGTCATTATCCCAATGTGCTCTAGGATTTGGGGAAACTCGTTGAGCGGGCTTCCGTACAAAGGCGGGGTTTTTGCGGTTTTGCCGTGAAAACCCCGCCTTCTCTCTTTTGCCTCGATCATTCACCTGCAAGCATGGTATCATGACCTTCGGATACCGGGGAGATACTGAAACGTCAGAATCATCCAACCAGTGTTTCAGTTGATGCAGTTTGCAAGAAAGTGCGCAATCAAACATGAGCAAGAGAAGGAGCCAAAGGGGAGCGCGAATGGAGAAACAACAAACGGGTTGCATTGGCGTGCTGACCAGCGGTGGGGACTCGCAGGGTATGAACGCAGCATTACGTGCCGTTGTGCGTACCTCTCTGGACCGCGGTGTTGATGTCTACGTCATCTACGAAGGCTATCAAGGAATGGTAGATGGGGGCAACTATATTCGCAAAATGGGATGGGACGATGTCGGCGGAATACTCTATCGAGGCGGGACGATTATTGGAACAGCACGCTGCAAAGAATTTCAGACACGTGAAGGACGACTCAAAGCAGCCCACAACCTGCTCAACCGTGGCATTAGCAATCTGGTCGTGATTGGTGGTGATGGGAGCCTGACCGGTGCCAATGTTTTTCGTCAGGAATGGACCAGCCTGCTGGAAGAACTCCTGGAGACAAGCCAAGTTACGCACGAAGTAGCTCAACGCCATGCGAATCTGCGACTGGTGGGGCTGGTTGGCTCGATTGATAATGATATGCTCGGCACCGATATGACCATCGGTACTGACACCGCCCTGCATCGTATCTGTGAGGCGATAGACGCCATCAACAGTACGGCCGCAAGCCACCAGCGGTCCTTTGTCATTGAAGTTATGGGGCGCAATTGTGGCTACCTCGCTTTGATGGCATCCATCGCAACCGGCGCGGACTGGGTGTTTATCCCGGAGAATCCGCCAGATATCGAGGACTGGGAAGCCAAAATGTGCGAGGTGCTGCAAGCAGGACGGGCAGCCGGTCGGCGAGATAGTATTGTTGTGGTGGCGGAAGGAGCGCGTGACCGCGATGGCAACCTTGTCAAAAGTGATTATGTCCGTCAGGTACTTGAAGAAAATCAGGGGGAAGAGACCCGCGTCACCGTGCTTGGACACGTGCAGCGCGGCGGGTATACCAGCGCATTCGACCGCAACATGAGCACAATGCTTGGCCATGAAGCAGTAGATACGGTACTTTCAGACGCAGCCAGCGAGGAGGCACTGCTGATAGGCATACGCAACAACCGCCTGATCCATGCTCCATTGATGGATTGTGTCGAACGCACGCACGCGGTTGCTGAAGCCATTGCTGCCCACGATTATGAACGGGCAGTAGATTTGCGCGGATCCGGGTTTCGCGAATCCATTCACGTCATGCGCACACTGGTGCGAACATTGCCCAAAGAGCCGGTACCAGGGCAAAAGCGACTCCGTCTGGCAGTCATGAACGCCGGTGGCCCCTCGCCCGGTATGAACACCGCTGTGCGTGCGGCCGTCCGGCTTGGTCTGGACAAAGGGCATATTATGCTGGGCGTCCGCGATGGGTTTCGTGGCTTGATAGATGAGCGCATCGAAAAGATGGACTGGATGAGTGTCAATGACTGGACGACGCGTGGAGGCTCTGAACTGGGTACAAACCGCATGATACCCACCGGTCGCCATCTCTATTCCATTGCCCGTGCCCTGGAGAAAAACAATATCGAAGGATTGTTGATTATCGGTGGCTGGGCTGGCTATCAAACTGCCCATCGTCTGGTCACAGAACGCGAGAATTACCCGGCGTTTACTATCCCGATTGTCTGTATGCCCGCAACGATCAACAACAACCTGCCTGGCTCAGAACTTTCTATCGGCGCGGATACCGCCTTGAACAATATTGTGATTGCCGTAGACAAAATCAAACAGTCGGCTGTTGCCTCGCGGCGTTGTTTTGTCGTAGAGGTGATGGGCAGACGGTGTGGTTACCTTGCGCTGATGAGCGGTCTGGCAACCGGCGCCGAACGGGTTTACATCCATGAAGAAGGCGTCAAACTGGGCGACCTCAAACATGATCTGGATGATTTGATCGAAGGCTTCCAGAGTGGTAAACGTCTGGGGTTGATCATCCGTAGCGAAGGAGCCAACGAAGTCTATAGCACCAGTTTTATGTGTGACTTGTTTGAAGAGGAGGGGGGCGACCTGTTTGATGTGCGGCAGGCTATCCTCGGTCACTTGCAGCAAGGGGGTGACCCTTCGCCTTTTGACCGGGTGCTGGCAACCCGACTGACGGTACGTTGCCTGGAGTGGGTCATTGAGCAAGCACAGAATAAGCCACCAGGGGGAGCTTTTATCGGTGTACAAAGCGGTAAAATCCAGTTCTTTGACCTGGAAGATTTTCCCCGAATGGTAGACTTTGTCAACAACCGCCCGAAAGAACAATGGTGGATGGACCTGCGCACCATTGCGCACGTTATGGCGCAGCCAAACCCCCAGATCCACAGGCAAAAACGGAAGAGCAACAATGGGTTTTAGGAGCGTGTTTTGGAGAAACAGCGTGGCATTCCGCGAGCAGCGATAGGGCCAGTTCTGTTCATATCGCTGCTCATCCTCCTCTTTTTCGGGTATCGGCCACCTGCACGGCCAGAGATAGCCCAACCCTGGGCGGTGTCGGACCTCTTCCCGTTTGAATGGTCACCCGGCATGGAAAAGCCACGCCCAACCCCCGCGCCGGTCACGGGGAACTCGTACCAGCGCGTCAAGCTCAACCTGACCACCTCGGAAGGGCTGTATAGTGAAGAAGAGCAGGTGACGCTGGCAAATGAGGTAGAGGAAGCCCTGACCTACGTGAGCCAGCGATTTGCGGGGGGAGCCACGGATGATATTGATGTCTATGTAGGCAATGAGCAAGGTTGCAACCTGAATGGGTTGGCCTATACCGACCAGCGGCTGGTGCAGGTCTTTACCTGTGCGGAGTTGCCTCGCCGCCGTGCTCTCAATATCCTGGCGCACGAGTTTGTCCACCAGCTTTGCCACGACCGCTATGGTGCCGACCACTTGCAAGCCGACCTTATTCTTTCGGAAGGCATCGCCACCTGGGGCGCAGGCAAATACTGGCTGGGTGACTATGCCACCTTCAAAGATTTTGTCCACGAAAATTATCAGCAAAATGATCGCCTGATTCCGCTACCAACCAGCTATGTTGGTCGTCCTATCCAGGATATGAATACGCTGTATTATGAGTGGGCAAGTTTTGTTGAGTTTTTGCTTGAGCAATACGGGCGCGAAAAATTCGACGCGCTGTATGTGAGCGGCAGCCTGGAACCGGGGTCGGCAGATTATACCGGTATCTACGACAAAGCGTTGCCCACGCTGGAACAAGAGTGGAAAACATGGCTCAATACCTGATACGAAACTGGCCGCGTGTGTTGTTGCTGCTGCTGGTCGGCGGCGTACTGCTGCCCACGGTGGCTCTGCACCATGTGGCTGGCGTCACCCGTCCCTACCGCTATACTGAAGCACGTCAGGTGCCAGAACACCGCGTGGCAGTCATCTTTGGTGCCGGAGTGCGCCCGGACGGGCGACTGACGCGCATGCTGGCAGACCGTGTGCGAGCAGGCGTGCAACTGTATGAGGAGGGACGGGTACAAAAGTTGTTGATGACGGGCGACAATAGTCGCGTTGACTACAACGAGGTCAGCGCGATGAAACGCTATGCTATGGAGCATGGTGTACCGGGCGAAGCGATTACGCTGGATTATGCGGGCTTCAGAACCTACGATAGCTGCTATCGCGCCCGCGACATTTTCGGGCTAGAAAAGGCCGTGCTGGTTACGCAGAACTATCATCTGCCACGGGCCGTCTATACCTGCCGACAATTGGGTGTGGAAGCGGTAGGGCTGGGAACGCCTGACTGGGGCGTGTATCCAGAATGGTTACTCCGGCGGTATACTATACGTGAGGTGCTGGCAACCCTCAATGCACTGGTGGAACTCCATGTTACCCACCCGCTGCCATTGTTTCTCGGCCCCTATGAGGGGATTGAATGAAAGACAGACCATGCGCATTAAGCTAAG
>CAYFVX010000415.1:0-4706 GCA_964346425.1 uncultured Chloroflexaceae bacterium
GCGTCCATCGGCTATGGTCAGGTCGTTTACTAGATTGGCAACCAGCCAGTCACCAAAAATCGTTGTGAAACTGGTAATATCTGGACGACGTGTTGCTGCCAGTGCAACAAATGCATCCAGATTGTTGCTGGCATCCTGGCGAATCAGGCTCGACAATCCTTCCTGACCGGCGTACTGGGCATAGATGTAGCGCATAAACAGATTGGACGCGCCGTAGTGAGCATGCGAAGCTGATGAGGATTGCGGCCACGCATTAAGTTGCGTGTCAGGGTTGCGCAGATAGATGCCGACAAAGGAGTCATTCCCATAATCATTGAGGTCTTCCGATAGCTTGGCACATCCTTCCTGGAACCATGTCGCTGCGCCGCGTTGCTCATTCCAGTGGATCATGTGTTGAAATTCATGGGCAAGCGTTGGCAGATAGTTGGGATTGCCCGGTTTGATTTTCATGTAGAACATCTCACGCTCGTTACTATAGCGGTTGACCTCTCTGGGGGTAGAGTCGCGTGATGAGAAATACCCGATAGCACTGTCGCCGCGGCTCTCAACATTCAGAATGGTAATGCGGTGATCGCCATCTACGCCAGGTCGCCACTCGGAGCCAAACAGATAGCGGGTAAAGGGGTAAATATCCTGCTCAAACGTCCGTGCCGTCTCTTCCAGGATGGTCTGGTCTATGGTCACTCCCTGTTCCACGTACATCAAAACCAGGGGACCAACATAGCGGAGCTCCGCTTGCACTTCATAATTTTCATCTTTTGCCAGGTTGCTTACCCAGAAGGTTTCAACATCGCCCATACTGACCGACCGCGGGAAGGTGCGGGCGATTTCATAAACATCGGGTTTGCCGCCTATGGCACGGGCAAGCATGACGCGGTCGTGGGGCATGCGTCGTGCTGCCTGCAACTGGTGTATTTCATCTGGTTGTGGCTGGTTTTGCCAGCCTGCGCCGCTGCTACTGTCATTGGCAGCCTGGGGATTGCTGCTGGCTACTGGTGCAACCCCCTTGGTGTGTTCCTGCGATGGTGACACGACGGTAGTGGTTGTCAGCGGGACTTTATTGCCTGGAGATATCGCTATCGCGTCGGCCGGGTATATCGCGGGTTTGGGCGTGGTTGGGTGGGTCTCGCTTATTGTGCGGGCCTCCGCAGCTCCTGCCGTTTCCATTTGTATTGCATCGTTCGTCGTCGTGATAGTTGCGGTTGCGGTTGCAGGTGTGGTGATGGTTACTGGAGCAGTGGTCTGTGGGGATCCTGCTGTTATGGTTGGCGAGAGTACGACAGTTTCTGTGGGGCTGACTGGTTGGGTCATTGCGGAAGTTGGTGTTTGCGCAGGTGGCCCGGCGGTATGGCTCGTTGACAGGCTGTTGGTTGCTGTCGGTGCAGGGAGCGTAGCAGATGATTGCAGGCTTTTGCTGGTTGCTACACTATTCTGGGAAATCCGCACTTCTCGTGTTTGTTCTTGCACGAGCGTGGGCGTGGGAAGCGGGGTATCTGTTTTTTCGGCTGGCTGGTCTGCTGTTTTGGCACAGGATGTTGTTGCCAGCAAGAAGAATGTCAACCAGAGAAGCATGTATCTACGCATCAGAGAACCTTTCATCGTCTATTTGCTGTTCCAACCAGGAACCGTTGGACGGTTCAATGGTTGTGTCTTACAAAGAGTATGCATAACAGGGTATGTTGTTGTGGGGGTTGCAATACCCAATCCCTTGCTTCTTTACCAAGCGGTAGACCTTGAACCCCCACCAGAATGGGCTGGCACATTCGTGAATGTGTCTTTTGCCTTGCGCATGCAAAGCACACCGCATGTGCCACCTGTTAAGGCGTGCATGGTTTACTATGCATCATTCGACAGGGTATGATACGCCCGGAGCAGAGAATATGCAAGTGGTCCTGTCTTTACTGAATTCTTACAAATTCCTTATTTTCTCCTGAAATTTCTCTTTTACCATAGAACATATCGCAGTATGGTGCAGGAGAAGATGTGTAGGGAATTGACACGCATCTTTTTTCTCGCATGCTCCCTTGCCATACATGTGCGGGAACGTTTCTGGTTCCCCCGTTGCTGTCCTGACTTAACAGAGCTATATCCTTACGACAAAGCAGAGAGAAATTTGATTGAAAGCCTTTTGAAGCATCACTTGTCCGGGAGCAGTCGCTCTTTGCCAGATACGCCACCGCATAAAACCATGTTGCAACGTTTGCAGGTGAATGGAAGACACAGGTTTTAAAGGAGGTACACAATGCCAGAGAAGAAAATTGCAGAATCTAATCAGTCACAAGATCGCATGGTGGAATACTGGCGAAAGAATATCACCTTTATTCTTTCGCTGCTTGTTGTCTGGGCACTGGTGTCGTATGTATTCGGCATTTTGCTCGTCCAGCCAATGAACAACATTCTTATTCCAGGCAGTGGTTTGCCACTCGGTTTCTGGTTTGCGCAACAGGGATCAATCTACGTTTTTGTGGTTTTGATCTTCGTGTACGCTTTTACGATGGACAAAATTGACAAAGAATATGATGTACAGGAATAAGGTAAAAAGAGAGGTGAACCAACTATGTCTGTAGAAATCTGGACCTATATTCTGGTAGCCATATCTTTTGGTGGCTACCTCTACATTGGCTACGCGAACCGCGTGCGTGATACGAAGGGTTTTTATGTGGCCGGTCAGGGTGTACCGGCAGTTGCAAATGGTGCAGCAACCGCTGCTGACTGGATGTCGGCCGCTTCTTTTATCTCGATGGCTGGCTTGATTGCCTTCCTCGGCTATGATGGTTCGGTCTACCTGATGGGTTGGACCGGTGGCTACGTGCTGCTCGCACTGTTGCTGGCTCCCTATCTGCGCAAGTTCGGCAAATATACCGTGCCTGACTTCGTGGGTGACCGCTATTACTCCAGTACTGCTCGTGCTGTGGCTGCTATCTGTGCAGTCTTCGTCTCGTTTACCTATGTTGCGGGCCAGATGCGCGGCGTTGGTATCGTGTTTAGCCGCTACCTGGGCGTCTCCATTCCTGTGGGTGTGACCATTGGTATGGCGATTGTGGCCTTTTTTGCCGTGCTCGGTGGTATGAAGGGTATTACCTGGACGCAGGTGGCGCAGTACAGCGTGTTGATTCTGGCCTTCCTCATCCCGGCTATCGCGCTCTCCATGTCTATCACGGGGCTTCCTCTCCCGCAACTTGCCTTCACGTTTGGTGACCTGGCACCCCGTCTGGATGAGCTGCAGACCAGCCTGGGTATGAAGGAGTACATCGCGCCCTTTGTGGGTAAACCGATGCAAGACGTGTTATTCATCACCATCGCCTTGATGATCGGGACGTCAGGGTTGCCACACGTGATTGTGCGCTTCTACACCGTGCCCAACGTCCGCGCCGCCCGCTTCTCGGCTGGCTGGGCACTCCTCTTCATCGCGTTGCTCTACACCACCGCGCCGGCTATTGCGGTTATCGCCAAGTACAACCTGCTAGATACCCTGAACGGCCTTGATCGTAATGCGATGACCTGGGATGAAAACGGACGTTTGACTGTGTCAGGTGGCGAAGAGTTTGCCTGGATTGGCAAATGGGAATTGCCCGGCCTGCTCAAGTTTACTGAAGACAAGAATGGTGATAGTCTGGTCAACTTTGACTCCGGGGATGCGTTTGCGGGTGGCAAGCCGTCTGGCGATGATCTTGCAGCAAATATGCCGGCAGGGAGTGCCGAATCCGACAATGAGGTCTACATTGACCGCGACATTATCGTGCTGTCTACGCCAGAAGTTGCCAACCTGCCAGCCCCCATTATCGCGCTGGTTGCGGCTGGTGGTCTGGCCGCCGCGCTCTCGACGGCTTCTGGTCTGCTACTGGTTATCTCCAGCTCGGTCTCGCACGATATCTACTACCGTCTGATTAATCCAGGGGCTTCTGAGAAAGAGCGTCTGCTGGTGGGTCGTGCGGTCATCTTTGTGGCGGTGGTTGTCGCTGGTTTGCTCGGTATTTTCCCGCCCGCGTTTGTGGCGCAGGTGGTGGCATTCGCCTTTGGTCTGGCTGCGTCGAGCTTCTTCCCGATTATCATTCTGGGTATTTTCGACAAGCGCACCAACAACGTGGGCGCGACCGCCGGTATGGTTGTCGGTATCGTGTTTACGGCTGGCTACATCATTGGCGAAAAATGGCTTGGTATGCCCAGGTGGTTCTTTGACATTAGCGCGGAAGGTATCGGCACGCTGGGTGCAATCCTCAACTTTACGGTTGCGTTCATTGTTTCCCGCGTGACGACTCCGCCGCCTGCGGAAATCCAGGAACTCGTCGAGTCTGTGCGTATTCCGCGTGGGGCCGGTGCTGCCAGTACGCATTGATGCTCGTTCATTGACCTGAATTTTCATCAGGGAGAAACACCCGTCGTTCGCAGATGCATCTGCGAACGACGGGTGTTTTTTGTGTCTGTCGCAACCTGGACTTTGTCCATTTCTTGCTGCGCAGCAGCAAAACTCTGGTTTCACGCAAAGACGTGACCGACTGTTCGCTCTGGCGGCTTCACCGCCAATACCTTGCAAATAAGGTGATGGTGTTGCGGCTTGCAGCGGCAACAATGTGCCTGCGTTGCAGGCGCAAAGGTGTGGTAGTTGTGTGGCGGCAAAGCCGCGCCACACAACTACCACAACACCCATATGCGTCAACGTAACGGGTATTTCACCGCGCTTTCACCCTCTCCCCAACCCCTCTCCC
>CAYFVX010000416.1:0-4699 GCA_964346425.1 uncultured Chloroflexaceae bacterium
AAGCGCAGTGTATTCATTTTCCTCTTGTGTTTGTGCTTTTCCATCCATGGTGGCTGGCCCCTGCCAGAAAAAAATCTGGCTTTTTTGTTTCCTGCAAGGTTTGTTCTTGAGCAAGAGAAGTCGGTACAGGCTTTGATGTATGCGATTCAGTATAGCACATCATGGTTTTGGGAGATAGGGTTTTTTTGCGCGAAAGCTGGTATGAATTCAGGGCCTTCGCTTCGCTACCTACTTCGCAACAATCGGCAGAAAAAGGTCACGCTGGTGCCCGTCGCCATTTGTCAGTGGTTCCACGCTGGCTGGCAAGCTCAAGGTTGGTGACCCTGTATTACTATCCATGCGCATGGGGGCCGTCGCATCAAGCGTAACGAGTGTTGTTACCATTTGTGTTGCAGAGATGCCAGCCTGCGGCGAGGCATTGCTCAGTTCAACCTGTACTTCATACATGCCGTTGTTTGCTTCTTCTGACGTTGCCAGATTGAAAACCAATGCTCCAGCCGCACTTGTACGCAAACGGGATTCGCTCAAGCGATAGTCATTGACCGAGATGCTGGCCTGTGCTTCGCGGAGCAAGTCTTTGCCCTGCACCATGAATATGCTGCCAGGCGCACCTGTCTGTTCATTCAGAGCTATCGCGGGGGCACTATCGCCACTTATGGTAATAGTGTGGGTATCTTGCACGGTGCCGTCGCTATTTGCTGCGGTTACATTGATGGTTTTCACGCCCACTGTTTCCCAGGTGTAGGTAATACGTGCATTGCCTTGTTGTTCCTGGGGAGTTGGCGTCCAGGTATAGGAGACCGGTGTTTTGACAAATTGTGGTGCTACGGATGCCTGGAATGTCAGGGGGGTGTTGACATTGCCCGTAGTTGGGCCTTGTATTTCCACCTGCTCCATGGGTTCAGTAATGGTGATGGTATGTGTTCTGGTTATGGCACCACTGGCATTGGCGACACTGACGGTGATAGTCTGCACACCGCTTTGCGACCAGCGGTAGGTTGCCTCGGCTTCGGTTGGCTGCGTTTCTGGTGCAGGCTGCCAGCTATACGTGCGGGGGATACTGGCAAAAGTTGGTTCGACATGTGCTATGAAGGTATGGGGAGTATCCAGGCTCCCAACTGTTGGGCCATCAAAACTGATAGTTTCGGGGGAAATCAAACCACTCACGGTCAAGAGTTCTTCTGCGATAACCTGGTGTCCAGCAGCACGGGGGTGATAATCCAGGTCTTTTTCAAAGTTTGGGTTGAGTTCTGGGACCAACAGTCGTGGGTCTTCATAGATATCCTGATTGACGAAAAGCAGTTCCTCTTCACGACCACGAAAAGCGTCTGCAACTTCCGCAACCGGCAGATCATAGCGAGTAGCTACCTCTTCAATCGCGGCGTTGAATTGTGGCAGCCAGATGTCGGCCAATGGTTCATTGGTGGGCGGGATATTCAAGCCGGGGTAGGGATTGTAGTATTTCATAAGCAGCAAATCTCCCTGTGGCTCATCATAGACGCCGGTGAGTTCGGTGAGTAGACGGCTGACGATGGTATCGAGATTGGTTTTGAATTGCGTCAGGGTCTCTTCGCCTTCTGCCTCGCCCAGCAGGATCTTGACGGCATCATTGCCGCCGATGCCGAGCGTGACCAGACCAACCCGTCGCCCGTCGGCACGTTCACTGGCAATGGTCGCAAGGGCGTTATCCAGTTGCCTATCGTTGAGCATGCTGCTGCTGGTTTCACCTGATATGCCGACATTCTTGAAACGTAGCTCAGGGTAGCGTTGTTGCAGGTGGTTATACATCATGGCTGGATAGCCTGGTTGGTTGTCGTTATTAGCGGCTGCTTCAACACCGGTGGCGAGCGAGTCGCCCAGTGCCAGGTAGGTATCGCCCGGTCCCTTTGGGGTATAGGCGGATGGTACATAGGCAATGGTAGGCGCGGGCGTTCGTCCTACCAGGAGCAACAGGAGGGTGATGACGAAGAAGACATGGACGTGTTTCAGTTGCATTGGTTTCTTTTGATTATTTCCTGTTGAATTCGGACTATCCGGTTATAGTGAAGATCAAGACAGAACGAGTTCGGGAACTCGTTCTGTCGCTTGTGCATGGACATTCGTTTGAGACATGGAAACCTATTCCGAATAATTATCACATGGTATATCCAGAATGTTATCACTGACGATATGAAGATTGGAAGCGGTCAGTGTTCTGGTTGTTGTTGGGGTACTGTTGATGGAGGAAGTATTGCTCAATGCACCCGAGTCACTCAACGATCCGATATTGGTTGGAGTACTGGTAACAGGTATCGTCAGGATACTGCTATCACTCAGGGTTGAGGTGGCTGTTGTTGTGCCGGTGATGGCAGGTGTATTGGCAATGGATGTTGTAATTGGAGCCTGGCAGCAAGCTTCTTCCGCATTCGCATACATGGTTTCTACCACGGTTGAGAGATTGGAAATACGAACTTCACGTGCTTTTCTGGTGAACGGTCTGGCATTCGGCCCGGTTGAGTTATGTACCCACACGCGCATGTTTGTGGGGGACTGCGTGGGGAGTGCGTCGGGTTTGTTCAGGCTGATACCATCGGTTTTCTTGAACCAGGCAGTGCATGTCGTATTCTGTGTTCCCACATGGGTACACTCAATAGTAAAGCCTTCTTTGTAAGCTATCTTGCTTGTTTCGTTTTGCATGTTCTTCCTCCATACCTCTACCATCAAATTTGGGAGATGGGTTATGCTTCCTGGGTTCACTTTTTTGCTATTGAAAGCTCCTGGAGACTGGTGCAAGGAAGGCTGGTTGTTTAAGGAAGTGAGCTTATCTACTATCTTTGAAAAAATGGTTAAGATCGATATCTCTCCAGGCTTTTGTTCAAAAGGAAAACTTTTTTAACAAAGGTTTAGAAATAGTTTAATTTATATCTGCAAGTATTTTCTTTTTTGTGTTTGTTCTTTGTTTAAAAGGGGTTAAAATGTATTGTTTATAGATTAACCAGACAACTATGAGTACTATAGTACCATATAGCCTATAGTATTGTCAATAACCTTTTTGGGATTCGTGCAAAAATCACAAAAATGGAGAGGGACACTGTTTTTATAGGAGCATTTCTGTAAAAAATTCGTTGAGAAGCTGCACGGTAGGTTTTTGCCAGAAGTGGCAGCTTTGCCTAATGTTGCCTGCTAAGGAGGGATGTTTTTGCACAATATATCCATGCCCACTGCCCACTGCCCACTGCCCACTGCCCACTGCTCACTGCCCACTGCCTACTGTCCACTGTTCACTCTATTTACCCTACCTTTGCAGATTTTCGGACTTCAACCGCCAAGAACGCCAAGAACGCCAAGAGGTGCCATTTTGTCAATGTGCGTTCTTGTTGATTCTCATCATCTTCAGCTTGACAGAACAAGAAAAAGTGCAAGGATAGTGTATTTACTCTTCTTGTTGTAGTGCGCAGGAACGGGGTGGCAGATGGGTTCTGGTTTATACCTTCAATTCGGCGCGAAGCGATGCCAGTTCCCGATTGATGCGTTCAAGCAATGCGGCTTTCTCATCTGGCGGCAGAAATGAGGAAGCAACACTATTGCGTACCAGGACACAGAGCTCTTCGGCATTAAACCCGAAATAGTAGGCAGCGCGGCGGTACTCATCCGTCAGGGTTGTTTCAAAAAAGGGTGGGTCGTCAGAATTGATGGTCACGGTAACACCGGCGTCATAGAGTTGCCGCAGGGAGTGTTTTTCCCACGAAAGTGCTGCGCCGGTACAAATGTTGCTACTGGGGCAAACGTCAAGTGTCACACCTCGTTCGCGCAAGTGCTCTACCAGAGTCGGGTCTTCGATACTACGGATGCCATGCCCCAAACGTTGCGCGTGCAAAACATCCACTGCGCCCCAGACACTGGCTGGCCCGGCCACTTCGCCGGCATGTGCCATCAGGGAAAGTCCCGCTTCGTGGGCTGCCTGGAAGATTTCTTCGAAGGGTTCGGGAGGATGGTGAATTTCATCGCCACCAATGGACCAGGCAATGACGCCGTGATCACGTGTTTCTTTGGCTATTTCAAGCACATACCAGGCGTAGGAGGTTCCATATTGACGACCATAATCAAGAGCGATGCGCAGTTCGATGCCGGTTTCTTTTTTTGCGCGGGCAAAGCCGGCGGCGGTGGAGGTGATAGCGTCATAGAGATTGATGCCGCGCAGGAGATGTTGCATGGGGGAAAGCATCACTTCGGCATAGAGCACGTTTTGCTCGGCGAGAACCATTCCCAGTTCATATCCCAGACACGCAAAATCTTCACGATGCACGATGGTCTGGGTAAGCACCATAAAGACAGACAAAAACTCGCTGAAGTTGCGATACTTAAAGAGACGCTCAATTCCCATCACATCATGAGCAGGTATCTCTATATTGTTGCGTTTTGCCAGTTCAAGCAAGGTGCGTGGGGCTGCTGAGCCTTCCAGATGGATATGCAACTCTACTTTTGGCATATGCACAATAAATTCGTCTAGTTCTGGTGTGAGCATAGTGCTACTCCTCAAGTACTACAAAGGTTCTTGGGTTTTCCGCGGTCTCTAAAACATGTGGTGCATCGCCGGGCTTCAGAGATGCATCACCAGGGTTAAGAATATATGCTCCAGAAGTTTTTTCTAAAGAACGTCGCTTCGGTAGCACCACAGAATACCGTGGAGTATCCTCAACGGGGTTGACCCAGGGGAGCG
>CAYFVX010000417.1:0-4699 GCA_964346425.1 uncultured Chloroflexaceae bacterium
GGGAGAGTATCGTGCTGGTGCCACAAGGGTGACGGTAGACCGGGGACGAGAGACCGGGGACGAGAGACCGGGGACGAGAGACCGCGGTCTCTCCCAACAGGTGAAACTCATTGGGGACTACGTTCCCAACACCACTCAGACAGATAGCTCGTGTTATTCGTGGTATTCGTGGCTCCTGCCCGCTTCCGCCCGCAATGCCTGCACCTGTTCCAGCGGCAGGCCAGTCGCCTGACTGATGTGCTCATCGTCGAGGAGCGACAGCAGATTGCGGGCAGTGGTGCGGATTTGTTCATCCTTCGCCTGCAACGCGTCTTCTTTCTCCCGCTGGGCTTGCTCGGCTTGCTGCGTCGCTTGCTCGGCTTGCTGCGTCGCTTGCTCGGCCAGTTCTTTGCCTGTTGGGATGACCGTACCATCCTCCCGGCACCAGCGCAACCAGGTATCTTCCTGGCCCTCATACGTCCCCTGCCAGAGCGTCACACCCACGCCCACCTGCGGCAACCAGCCACTCGCAAGCATCTGATAGGTGCCATCACGCAACCCGTAGACGCGCAGGACGCCATTTTTAAGCATCTCCATCGGGTCATAGATGACATAGTAATCTATGCCTATCTGGGCATACTTGCGCAACTTGCGGCTGTCTTCGCCCCCTTTGCTGTTCGAGACGATTTCGACAACGACATCCGGCGGCTTGCCAAACCGCCAGATGAAATACGTGCGGTTCTTTTTCTCCCACCAGTTGGGCGCAATCTGCACATCCAGGCTGAGAAAAGCATCCGGCACCAGTGGGGGTTCTCCTACCATATAAAACACGCCCACATTGGCATCGGCCAGGAAGGTGGTGCTCGGTGCGGGCGGCGACCATGCACTATACAGCGGCTCCACCAGCAAACGCTGGTTTTTCGCAGAGGCAAAGTTATCCACGGGG
Organism: uncultured Chloroflexaceae bacterium; assembly: GCA_964346425.1. Classification (GTDB taxonomy): domain Bacteria; phylum Chloroflexota; class Chloroflexia; order Chloroflexales; family Chloroflexaceae; genus JAAUSY01. The sequence continues at coordinate 926 of CAYFVX010000417.1, forward strand.
GTATCATCCTCAGTTACAATATGTTCCTCATCGGGTATCGCTTCTAGCGGAATCGTGAACGGCGTTTCTTCTGTCTCCTCAGCATCCACAACCTCATAGGTGGTAGCACTTTCCACCAGAGGGGCCGGTCTGGTCAATGTTTCCGTTGCCACCATAGCTTGTCCTTTCCTGCGTATCGGTATTTCTTATGATACCATGTTCGGGTGAACAGTTAAGAAAACTGGTACGATAAAGCGCATTGCAGTCGCTTATCACTCATCACCCATCACTCGTTATTGGTATGAGATGGTCTCCCGCATATGCCATTTTGTTGCTTGCCCTTGAATTATGAAAGATATTACAACCGCGATATATAGTTATGATCACCGGTAATTAGAGCATTGCGATCTATCGTGTTCGCTTTCTCATCCCATCGGGCAATTACAATAGAATAAGACAACTTTCCCTTTTCCCAATAATATTCAAGAACATCTGTACGATTAAAAGTCAGGAGAAGCGACCGAAGAGTGTCAGAAACCCCCTGAGGGGCAACGAGAAAAGAAAAAGATGGACATGCTACACGACTATACCCAAGAAGTTGTGAAAGATGTTCCAGCGTGATGGCTGTATTTTTACATTCAACAAAAGCTATTTCAGTTTTTTGAGGAGTAACAACAAAACCAACAATATCAACTTGAATAGTCCAGGAGTTCCATTCAGGAGGAAGGTTCTGCATAAGATTTTGCTCTTGAATAAGCCTGCACAATCGCTTTTTTGATGAATCGAAAACTCGAATATCAGCTTGTGAATACCTACTGCTAAGAAACCCCTTGAGCCATGAACAAACCAAGGGATACATATCTTTTTCTTGCTGAAATGGCACAGACCATCCCCTAGTCGTTCTTATCGTCTGTACCATTCGTTTCATTTTCATCCTCAAAAATCATCGAGAGTTCCTCGTTAGGGGATGGGGCACGAGAACATCCAAGTGCCTTACAAATTTGCCAGTAAGAATCAAAGTGTTTCCCCACCAAATCTGGATCGAGGTGATCAACATTGTTTTCACGGGTATCAGCAGGTTTTATTTTCCGAATCGAACGAACACCAGGACAAAACTCGTACCTTGCATCTTTCGTATTTACCCTATCCCATTCTACGAACTCTTCCAGAATTTTCTGTTTGTGTTCAAACGAAAAACCAATAGATAAAAAAGGGTTTGCAAAAATGTTGAGTTGGTGTTCGCGAAAGTCGCGGTTCATATTGGGATGCCCCCAGGTTATCAGTTGAACAGGTACTTCAAGATATTCTTGGAGAAGAGAGCAAAGTTCAATACCTATTTTCCAATTAGTGGGATAGTTAAGAATATCCAGACGAACCCGGTGATGTTCATTTACGTAGCGATTGGCATGTCGAATATTCCCGGCAACGTCTGCATAACCACGAATAAACTCTCGCCTCCAGTCTTGAGGCAATTCTGAATCGAAAAAAAATAGGAGGTATTTGAAAATATGGAAAACTAGTTGCACCTCTTGTCAAGAGTAAAATGTTTCTCCAAGCCATACTATTGCGCATAAAACGCACGACCAGATTAATTTCTCTTTCATTTTTGACGGTAGTTATATCTTCAGAAAGAAGAGTAAGCAACCGCTCTCGAATATTCTCAATACCCAATCGAATTGATATATCTTGTTCAAAGGAACTTGATATACCTTGTGCTCGAAGAGACGAATAGGGAAACTGTATAATTATCTGGCGCATGCCTTGAACCTCGGAGATAGTACCACGGGCAATAATTAGACCCATTAGATAGGCAACATCCGCATCAATGTAATCATCAAGGCGTATCTTCATATTCAAGTACTTTCTGCATATTCAGCTTTTACATCTCAGATTGGACTGCTATTTGTCATGGGTTTCTGAAATAGTAAAATAAACTCATGGGCTTTATTCACGCGGAAAACACCAGGATATCCAAGTGGACGCATGTTATTGTACTCATGCCGCCGATCCCAGATAATAATATCATCGTAGATGAAGCCAATATCCTGCATAAAACGTGCTATATCGCTATGAAAGGGGTAAAATTTATTCTTTTTGCGGATGTCCATGACAATGATGCAGCAGTAAGCTCCCCCTCGCAACACCGTAGAAACCAGTTCAAACACCCGCTGGAGTTCGCGCAGAAACTCGTGGTAATCTGCAATAATTCCCAGATCACCTTCTGCATTGCCATAGTGACGAATATCCTTATAGTCTGCGGTCCGTTTTTGATTGAGTATATCCCAGTAGGGCGGCGAAGTTACCACCAGATCAACAGATTGTTCATCCACATAGTCAAGCATGTGCAGTGCATTTCCATGATAAATGGTGGCAAGCCCATTGGGATTTTCAAACATGGTAGATTGCTCACAACGCATTCTTGCAATCTGCGCGTACTGAGCAGATAGTTCTATTCCTATCCCGTGCTTTCCGTGTTGTTTTGCAGCAACAATCGTGCTACCCACCCCTGCAAATGGGTCGAGCACTGTTGGTTGGTGCCGATTTGTGAAAATCTCTATGAGGCGACTGACGAGAGCGATGGGAAAAGTAGCGGGATGTCCTGACAATATCTCTTCGGATGTCTTGGTAATATCGCTCCAGATAGATATAGAATACTTTGTCCAGGTTTTCCCATCCAGTTCATTTGCCCTTCTTCGTTCACTGGTATGCTTTTGTTCATCGGGTGTTACTGATTCAGCTTTTTCGCTTTTGTCTTCTTCAATAAATCGTGTCTGGTGAATCTGGTATTCAAACACTTTTTCCTCCTGATGGTTGTAGCTGCAGCTCATTATAACACAAGAGAAATCTTGAGCCGCGCATGGTCAAGCAAAATATCCTTGATACGTTGTTGATACGTTACGCTGGTATCCATCACGGGATAACATCCTGCTCCTCATCAAACACCAGGAGACGGATAGTTTCATCAGAAAGGAAAATCTGTTCCAACTCACTATTCAATGTGCTCTGCATCTCTGCATCTCTGCGCCTTTGCACATCTGCGCCTCTGCATTGAAAATAGTGATCAGGCACATGGTTTTACCCCATCAATCTCCCTCCAGCGACACCAACCAGCTTGCCTCGCCAAACGGCTTCTCGCGCAAGCGCACCAGCAGCGACGGGGTGTTCGGCACCGGCGAATCCGGCACCACCATCTTTCCCTTTTCCTGCTCGCCTGGCGCAACATACAAAATACGTGGCTCCGACTTATTATCAGCGATCTTATAGATATTGCCCAGCGGGTCGCGGATGGTCACATTGTTTTCCCGCAAGGGGAAGGTTATCGTCCGCTCGCTATTATTGCGCACACTCCAGAAAAACGTAATGTGCTCATTGCAATAGTCCACCTTCTCCAGCGTCACCACAATCTCCGGTGCCAACTCCTTGACAATACCATCCACACCAACGCTTATCCATTGCTGCGCCTGCGTATCCCACCGCTTACCCACCGGTTGAAACTCGGTCCAGATACAGCGCGTCTCCTCACGTTTGCCTCCTCCATACAGCCCCCCTGCCGGACCGCTCGTCGCGTAGACCAGCGGAGCCACATTCTGTGCCGATTGCGCCTTCCCCGGCGCAGGCAACGCGGCCGGAGTCATTGCCACAATCACCAGCAACAACACCAGCACCAGCACGCTCAACGCAAGAGCCACCCGCCCGGTCACCGTGCGCAACGCAGCGCGGACCGCCGCAAGCGAAATCCGCGAACAGATCGGAAGAGCACACGTCTGAACTCCAGTCACACAGTGATCTCGTATG
>CAYFVX010000418.1:0-4694 GCA_964346425.1 uncultured Chloroflexaceae bacterium
TACCGCCCAGTTTTTTGAGGTCAAAGGTGCCTTGCAAGCGATTGATAAGGCCACCAATGAGAAAGAGGGCAGATTTGGCAATAATCACATGCACCATGAAAAAGATCGTGCCGGTCAGAGCCAGCGAAGTCAGCAAGCCGATACCCATGAGCAGATACCCAATCTGGCTGACGATATGAAACGCGAGCAGTTTGCGCATATCATACTGTGCGACCGCGCCCAGCACACCAACGATCATGGTGAGTCCCGCAATAACCAGGATGATTGTATGGGTATACGCGACCTCCTGCACAAAGAGCAGGGTAAACACGCGCAGCAAGGCGTAGATACCCACTTTTGTCAGCAGGGCGGAAAAAATCGTTGTAACGGGTACGGGTGGCGTGTGATAGGAAGCGGGGAGCCAGAAGAAAAAGGGAAAGAGCGCCGCTTTGATACCAAATGAGCAGAAAAAGAGCATCGCCAGGGTGGTGGTAAGCGTCGGATTCGGCGTACTTTGCAGCAGCAATGCCAGGTCTGCCATGTTCAGCGTACCAAAGATACCATACAGGATACCCACCGCTGCCAGAAAGAGCGCAGAGGAGAGCAAGTTGAGCGTGACATAGATGATTGCGCCTTGCAGTTGTTCGCGCTCACCGCCGAGTGCCAGCAGCACAAAGGAGGAAATGAGCAGGACTTCAAACCAGACGAACAGGTTGAACATATCGCCGGTCAGGAAGGCACCATTAACACCCATAAGCAGCGTATGGAAGAGCGGGTAATAGCCAAAGGACTCGCGCCGTTTGTCTATGCTTGCCAGCGAATAGATCGCTACAGCAAACCCCATCAAGCCACACATCATGACCATGATGGCACTGAGCAGGTCTGCGACCAGCGTGATACCAAAAGGAGCCGGCCAGTTGCCGATTTGGATTGCATGGATACCGTTGTTCCAGACATCGCGCAACAGTATCAGCGTTGCAACAAAGAGACTGGTAGCCCCAAGCATATTGAGGATACGTTGCACCTGGCGGTGCCTCCATACCAGTAGCGCAAGAATGGCCGTCAGGAATGGTATAAGAATCGGAAGGGTCAGTAACACGTTCATGTAATGTGTTCCAGATCATCAGTTTGCACACTTTGATAGGTGCGCTTGAAGAGCACAATTGCAAACGCCTGCACCCCCAGGCCAATAACGATAGCCGTGAGGATGAGGGCCTGCGGAAGCGGGTCGGCTACGGCTTCAGGCGGCACGGTGGCTCCTTCTGGCACGAGGGCCAGCTTGCCACGCGTCAGACGGCCTACAGTAAAAATAAGCAGGTTGGCAGCATGGCTTATCAGAATAAGCCCAATGATAACTTTGACGATACTGCGCCGCATCATGAGATAGAGGCCAGCCGCATAGAGTCCGCCAACCACCCATGCCATCAATGTTTCCATACGCTATGGCTCCAATTCTGCCAGTGCAAAAATAATCATCAGCGTCATGCCAACCACCAGCAAATAGACACCGGTATCAAAAAGGAGAGGCGTACCTGCTTTGCCCAGCACGGGTATCGGCTGCTTCCACCAGAGGCCCGTCATAAATGGCTTGCCCTGGAACAAAGCTGGTAGCCCACTCAACAACGCAATGAGCAAACCGACGCACGTCAACACCCGTGGGTCAACATGCAACCGCTGGCGAGCCGTCTTCACGTCATACGCGATGACATACAGTGCAAAACTGGCGGCAGCCACCAGACCACCGACAAATCCGCCACCGGGTTCATTATGCCCACGCAGCAGCAAAAAGAAAGAGAAGAGCACCATTAAGGGTGCCAGGTAGCGGGTGGCGGTTGAAAGGACAAGAGAGGTATGGGGTATCCCCTGGTTATTGTTCATGGGGTTTATCTCCTTTCAGTGTGCGGGCAATGTCCAGCATGCGGTGCAGAGAACGTTCATCCGCGTCTTCTTCGTGGGGCGGTGACTTGCTCGTATCGTCTCCATCATGCGCATCATTGCCGCCAGTGGGTGTACTCTCGACGATGGGCGCAGCAGGAGAGCGGGCTTTGGTCGGGCGCAGCTTGAGCAACGCATGGACGCCAACGGCCGCTACTGCCAGCACGGTTATCTCGCCCAGCGTATCGAGCACGCGGTAGTCTACCAGAATAACATTGACAATGTTGCGCCCATTTGCCAGCGGCACACTGTTTTCAATAAAGTAGGGTGACAGCCGCGATTGCAAAGGCTGCGAGGTAATCACCAGCGTCAGCAACGTCATAAAGCCCCCGGCGGTCAGAGCAACCACCGCATCGCGTATCCGTGTTGCAGGTGTCGAAATGCTCTGGTATTTGGGCAAACGATAAAGCACTAGCACGAACAGGATAATCGACAATGTGTCGACCGCAAACTGCGTATTTGCCAGATCGGGCGCACTAAATATGATGTAGAGCAACGTCATCCCAAAGCCGACTCCCCCCAGCGCAACAATGGCTGCCAGCCGCGAGGTGGTCCGTACTGCCGTAGCTGCCGAGGCCAGAATAACCAGTGCCAGCACCCATTCATAGGGACGAGCATCTGGCAGGGTGAGCAATGCCCGCATGCTTATGTTCGCGGTGTTGATGAAAGCAGCCCCCGCTAACCCAACAGTGGTGATGATGATGACGAGCAGATAGGTACCGAGCGAACCACGCTGGATGAGCTGGTTCAGGCTGTTTGCCAGCGTCGTTAGCATTTTGAGCGAAAATTCATACAACGCTTCTGGCCCCCAGCGATAGAGGATATTGAACGGTTGACCGGCGCGGCAGAAGAGTTTGCGGGCAAAGAAGATACCCAGGCCAAGTGCAACGGTGATAATGCTGAGTATCAGCATGGTGTTGATACCGTGCCAGAGTGCCAGTTTAATTTTTGCTGGCTCGCCTTTGATGACGCTCACGGCGGGGGCTACCAGCGGCCCGGCAACGGTATGTGGGAGCATGCCCACCAGCAAGCCCATACCAGCCAGCAACAGGGGGCCAACCAGCATGGTGAGCGGAGCTTCATGCGGGTGGCCGGGTGCTTTGAGTTCTTTGCCCAGGAAAGGCCGAATAGTCAACAGACCAGCCGCCACCATCAGGGCGTTGGAAGTCACAGCGACAACCGTAAGCACCGTTGAAGCGTCCGGTGCGGTAAGTTTTGCTTCGTAGATCAGCTCTTTGCCGATAAACCCGAAGAAGGGCGGCATACCAGCAAAGGAAAAGGCAGCAAGAAACGCAGCAATCGCCGTTACCGGCATAGCGGAGCGCAGGCCACTGATATGGTCTATATCGCGCGAGCCGGTCTCGTGGTCTACAATGCCTGCGACCATGAAGAGTGATGCTTTGTAGATGGAGTGAACAATCAGAAAGACGACCGCGGCTTTGATGGCAATGGATGTACCGATACCCAGGAGCATCACGAGCGTGCCGAGCGCACTGACGGTTGAGTATGCCAGGATGCGTTTCATGTCATTATTGCGCGGCGCGAGATATGCGCCAATGAACATGGTGAGTGCGCCAAACAGCACCAGTGCAAAATACCATGCCTGGGTTCCACCCAGAATGGGTGAGAGCCGCGCAAGCAAGTAGACTCCTGCTTTGACCATAGTGGCCGAATGCAAATAGGAGCTAACCGGAGCCGGTGCCGCCATCGCGCCTGGTAGCCAGAAATGGAAAGGGAACTGGGCGGATTTGGTGAACGCACCGACCAGAATGAGGATGAGCATGGGCAGATAGAGTGTGTGGTTCGTTATGGCATTGTGCTGCTGCACGAGCTGCGAAAGCTCCTGACTCCCACCGATGATGCTGAGTAATATCAAGCCAGCCAGGAGAGCCAGTCCGCCACTTCCTGTCACCAGCAAAGCCTGGAGGGCGGAAGCGCGGGAATCATCTTTTGTGTGGTAGAAGCCAATCAGCAAATAGGAGGCGATGCTGGTCAGTTCCCAGAAGACAAACAGGGTGATGACATTATCGGCCAGCACGAGACCAAGCATGGCAAGCAGAAAAAGGAAGAGGTAGCCATAGAAACGCCCCAGATGGTGATGGCCTGCCAGATAGCCTCCGGCATAGAGCGTGACCAGTGTTCCGATACCCGTTACCAGGAGTGCAAAGAGCAACCCCAGGCCATCTACGTGAAAGGAGAGATTGATGCCCAGTTGGGGAATCCACGGGTATGAGAAGGAAAAGATTTCACCCGACGCGACTGGTATGAGCATGCTGGCGCATGCCAGAAATAGTGCCAATGGGATGACACTGATAAGCCAGCTTGCTCCATTGCCGGTCGACGGGTGTTCTGCATGGGAAGCCGAATTCCCTTCATGCGCCATACAATGACTCCTGCATTTGTTCCTTTATACGTTTCTACCATGTTCGGATACATACGTACCATACCATGTTCGGATACATACGTATCATTACCCGATACCCCATCACGCAGAGAGCTACCCACAATACCTATTACATCTGCTGAAATTCGAGCGTCCAGCCCGTTGTCGCAGAAAACGTTTCTTTCATGCTATTGGCCGCTTCCTGGTCTACACTACCGCGTACTTTGACCACCACCTGATGATGCTTGCGATAGAGCGAAGGAGCTCCGACAATTTCCAGACCATCTGGAATGAGGCGACGCACCAATCCTTCCATAGCTCCCTGATGCGGCTCCGGGTATACGGTAACATACCAGCCGGTTTGTTCTTCAATATCTTTCAAGGATGATTCACACCG
>CAYFVX010000419.1:0-4690 GCA_964346425.1 uncultured Chloroflexaceae bacterium
CATTAATACTACTCCGGGTCTTCATTTGCATTCTTGTGGTATACTATCTCTCGTGTGCTTGCCTCCTTTTGGGGTGCATTGCGCCCGGTGCTATTTCAGGATGCTTATGGATACATGTGTGGTTTGTGGTCAAAATGAAAGTATTTTGTTGTTGTTTTCATGACTGTTTTGAAGTTTAATGTTGCCCAATTGCTGCGTCAGGCAGTAGGAGCGCAGCGAGAATACCTTTTTACCGAGCAATTGCTTCCGTTGGATGACGAGTTGGTCATGCGCAATATTGAAGGTGAGGTGCGTTTTACTCGGAGTGCCAGTGGGGTGGTTGCACGGGTCCACGCGAGTGGGGTTGTGCGTCTTGTGTGCGTGCGTTCGTTGGAAGAGTTTGATTTTCCACTGAGCCTGCGCATGGAAGATGAGTTTCACGCAACGATAGATGTGGAGGAAGGGGTCTCGCTTGTGAAACCTACGGAAGAAGATCCGTTCCTGCTTGATGAGTTGCATATGGCTGATATTGGTGAGGCTATTCGCGAGTATGCTTTGATTGCATTGCCCATCAACCCGGTGTGTCAAGCCTGTCAGGATCAACCTGTAACGTATAGTGTGGAGTCTGAAGGCTATTATGATGATGAAGATGCTGAAGCCGGGTTGGTGGATAAACGCCTGGAGGCGTTGAAAGCCTGGAAAAGTAATTAAAGGAGTTTGAACCAGTGGGTGCTGTACCTAAAAATAAAGTTTCGCGTCATCGCCGGGGTAATCGGCGTCAACATCAACGATTGAGTCCGCCGGTGCTGGTTGTGTGTCCCAAGTGTGGGGAAATGATGCAGGCACACCGCGTTTGCAAGTCGTGTGGAACTTATAAAGGGCGCATTGTTCTGCGTCTCAAGGATGCGAAGACAAGTAATTGATAGCAGAACCAGGTTTCCCGTTTGTGTGATGGGGCTCTGGTCTGAACCAGACTCTCGTTGCCCCGTGTGTTGCTGGACGTTTGATGCACGATCTTTGGTATCTTCCAGGCGAAATTCGCTCAGGCAAGGTTTGTCTCAGGAGTAAGCATGACACCCTATGCGGCGATCATTGGTTGGGGCATGGCTGTTCCCCAGCATGTTCTCACCAATGCACAACTTGAACAGATGGTTGATACTTCAGATGATTGGATTCGTGCTCGTACCGGTATTGTCGAACGACGCATCGTTGAAGCTGGTGAATATACTTCGTTCCTGGCTACTTCGGCCGGGCGTGCTGCGCTTGAACGTGCGGCTGTTGCGCCTGAGACGGTGGATCTCGTTATTGTGGCGACGTGTACCCCTGACCGTCCATTTCCGGCGACAGCCTGTGTGGTGCAGTCCAATCTTGGATTGCCGCGGGCCGGGGCTTTTGATCTGGCTGCGGCCTGTAGCGGCTTCATTTATGGCTTGAGTGTTGCTACCGGTATGATTCGTAGTGGAATGTACCGCACGGTGCTGCTGGTCGCTGCTGACCTCTTTAGCCATATTCTCAACTGGAATGATCGCAATACGTGCATTCTCTTTGGTGATGGGGCCGGTGCTGTGGTTTTGCAGGCTCGTGAAGAGCCGCTGGGTATGATATCTTCGGTGCTTGGCTCGGACGGGAATGCTGAGGATATGATGGTTATTGAGGCTGGTGGGACGCGGGTTCCGTTGACGCCGCAGTTGATGGAAGAACGGCGCAATTGCTTTTATATGAATGGCCGCGAGGTGTTCAAGCATGCCGTTCGTGGTATGTGTGAGTCGTCTGAACAGGCGATAGCTGAGGCTGGCCTGACGAAGGATGATATTCAGCTTGTGGTTCCCCATCAGGCGAATGTTCGTATTATTGAGTCGCTGGCAAAGCGGCTTGAGTTGCCGATTGAGAAGGTGTTTGTCAATATTGATCGCTATGGCAATACCTCCGCTGCCTCTGTGCCGATTGCGCTCTATGAGGCTGTTGAGCAGGGGTTTTTGCATGCCGGTGACAATGTGCTGTTGACGGCTTTTGGGGGCGGGTTGAGCTGGGCTTCGGCTGTGGTACGGTGGGGAGCTTGATACACCAGGTTCGGATAATCAGGCAGGAACCACGAATACCAAGAATAACACGAATATATCTTTTTAACCTGGCATGAGTTATTGCAAGAGTTGAGATTTGAAATCGGGACAGAGCTGGCAGGGTACTGTCGTGGTTTGAGATTTCATGGAGGTTGATGAAGTGACGGTTGCTTGGGTTTTCCCCGGTCAGGGGTCACAGGTTGTCGGTATGGGGCGTGATCTCTATACGAATATTCCTGCTGCACGGGAAGTTTTTGAGCAGGCTGATGAGGTGCTGGATGTGAGTATTGCCCGTCTCTGTTTTGAGGGACCTGAGCAAGATCTTACCGCCACAGAAAATGCGCAACCTGCATTGGTCACAGTCTGTGCTGCGTTGATGCGTGCATTGAATGTTTTGACTCCTTCGGGGTGTCTTCCCAGACCACAAGCAGTTGCTGGTCATAGTCTGGGAGAGTATTCTGCGCTGGTTGCCAGTGGTGCGATGGATATTGCGACGGCGGTGCGCCTGGTGCGGCGTCGTGGTCAATTGATGGCTGATTCGCGTGACGGGAAGATGGCAGCAGTCATTGGTCTGGATGAGCAGAAGCTTGATCAGATTTGTCTTGAGGCGACCGATGAGGTTGCGGCACCGGTGGTTATTGCAAATTATAATGCGCCGGGCCAACTGGTTATTAGTGGGGCAACCCCGGCGGTAGACTGTGCCGGTGCGCTGGCGAAAGAACAGGGTGCCAAACGGGTGCTTCCGTTGAAGGTGAGTGCGGCATTTCATTCTCCTTTGATGACCAGGGCATCGGAAGGGATGGCAGAAGCGGTAGATGCAGCATCCATCAATGATGCGCATGGGGTGGTTGTTTCCAATGTGACGGCTGTTCCTTTCCGTTTGGCATCCGAGATACGGCGTGAGCTGGTGGCGCAGGTTATTTCGCCGGTGCGCTGGATCCATTCGGTGCGGTATATGGTTGAGCAGGGTGTCTCTACGTTTATTGAAATTGGGCCTGGGAATGTATTGACCGGCTTGATCAAGCGCATTGCACCAGGCGTGCGTCTGGTCAATCTGTGTCGTGTGGAGGATGTCCAGGCGTTTGCAGCAGAGAGCCGCTGATGTCTTTTGCTGATCAGGTTGCGGTGGTAACCGGGGCTTCACGTGGTATCGGACGGGCGACTGCGCTGGAACTCGCTCGTCTTGGGATCCGCGTTGTGGTCAATTATCGTCGCAATGCGGCAGCCGCAGATGAAGTTGTTGATGCTATCATGCAGGCTGGCGGCGAAGCCTGTACCCATGCAGCGGATGTGTGCGATGAGGTCGCTGTGGACCGTATGATTGAGGCGACCTGTCAGCGATGGGGGCGGCTTGACATTCTCGTCAATAATGCGGGTATTACGGATGATGCTCCGTTCTTGCGTCTGTATGTGGACCAGTGGGAGCGGGTGCTAGAGACAGACCTGACGTCAGTGTTTTTGTGTTGTCAGTCGGTGTTGCCGGTGATGCGTGATCAGCGGTATGGACGGATTGTCAATGTTGGTTCACTGGCTGGCCTGTGTGGGAATATTGGTCAGGCCAATTATGCGGCGGCGAAAGCGGGCCTGGTCGGTTTCTCACGGGCGTTGGCGCGGGAAGTTGCGCAGGATGGTGTGACGGTCAATGTGGTTGCGCCGGGCTATATTGAGACTGATTTGATAGAAACGGTGTCGCCTTCACTTCAGGAGTGGGCGTTGAGTGCTATTGCGGTGGGTCGCTTTGGGCATCCTGAAGAGGTTTCGGCTTCTATTGCGTTTTTCGCTTCTCCCAGGGCTTCCTATATCACCGGTCAGGTATTGACGGTTGATGGCGGTTGGGTTATGCCATAGGCAGGTAAGCAGGTCATGCCTTCATGGATTTTACAGACCAGGTTGCGATTGTAACTGGGGGATCACGTGGTATCGGGCGAGCGGTCGTTGAAGCACTTGCGCAGCGAGGTTCACGTGTGTTGTTTTGTTACCGTGCGCAGGAGGATGCGGCGCAGGAGACGTTGAGACGCTGTGCTTGTCTCCGAGGCAGTGTAGTAGCACAACAGGCAGATGTACGGGATTCGGTTGCAGTGGCGGCTCTGGTCAGGCATGCGGTGGAGCGTTGGCAGCGTATTGATGTGCTGGTCAATAGTGCGGGTACTGCTTCCTATGGCCCTTTTGAGGAGATGAGCATTGCGCAATGGCGGGCGTTGCTGGAAGCGAACCTGACGAGCATGTATCATGTGTCTCGTGCGGTGCTCCGTCCGATGATGGGGCGACGCTATGGGCGGATTGTGAATGTTGCGGCGTTGCATGGAGTGATGGGCTTTCCAGGGCAGGTGGGCTATTGTGCGGCTGAGGGTGGTGTGCTTGGATTGACGCGTGCGCTGGCGCGTGAAGTGGTGCAATGGAAGATTACGGTGAATGCGGTGGCCCCCGGTCTGGTGGAGACGGATTTTCTGGATGCTATGCCGCCGCAGCGACGTGCCTGGGCAGAGAGTGTGATTGCTGCGCGGCGGGTCGGACAGCCGGAAGAAGTGGCGGCGGCAGTGGCCTTTCTGTCTTCTTCCCTGGCTTCGTATATTACGGGGCAGGTGCTGGCGGTGGATGGTGGACTCATCACCATCGTGGTACTGTGGGGAGCCATTGCCGTGACAATGCGC
>CAYFVX010000420.1:0-4689 GCA_964346425.1 uncultured Chloroflexaceae bacterium
CAATTGAGCGATGTGGCGGTGGCTGGCTATGCCATGCAGATGCCCGGCGAAAGTGCGTTTATCGCGCCACCAGATGGCTTGAGTACCGCACTCCCTGCCGAGGGGAATATTTTTACCACGGCACCGCTGCTGACGCTGGCGGGTGACGACCAGGGTGGCAGTGGTGTTTCAACTATGCGCTATTCGTGGGATGGGCAATCATGGATGGAAAAGCCAGTCGCGCAGGCGCAGCCCAATGGGGTACCTGCCATCACGCTGGGACCGCTTGATGATGGGGACTATCACCTGCGCTACCAGGTGGTGGATACGGTCGGCAATACCTCACCGGTGCAAAATTTCATCTTCTCAGTTGATGCCGAGCCAGAACCGACACCAACTCCGACACCGACGCTGACACCAACAACAGTGGTAACGCCAACCATCACGCCCACGACAGTGGTAACGCCAACCATCACGCCCACGACAGTGGTAACGCCGACGCCATCACCGACCCCATCACCCACCCCATCACCCACGATGGAACCGAGTCCGCAGCCAATTCCAACGGATCATAGTCTGTTTCTCCCGATGATCTCGCGATAGCACAGATCGCTGGCTGGTGGTTTTTTCGGCGTAGCCCAAAAAACCACCAGCCAGCCTCTTCCTCAAAATGTCTACTGGCTACGCTGTATCATCGGCAAATAGACTGGTGTAATCGCCAGGTCGCTGCTCTGCACCATAAACTGGATACTTTGCGGCTGAGCCTGTAGCCCATTCCCATCTTCAGCATATACCACCACGCGGTAGGCTCCTGCACTGGTGAAGGTGTAATCACCTGCATACACCCCATTCTGCGTCAGAGCCATATCCACTGTTTGAACATTGGATTCCTCTATCAGTTCGCCATTGCTGCCTGATGCCTGATACGCAGGGCCATACACTTTTGCCTGTACATTGACCGTATCCACCCGCTCATCCTTCTCTATCAGGGCCTTTATGCTGCCTGCTCCATCATCCACCGTTGGCGCAAAGACCTCACGAACAGCGGGAGGTTGTGGCTGATTGGTGTCTGTTTGCGCCGAGACAATGCCATACTGCCGTGCCAGCCCGTTGCTATCTTCCAGCAGCGGTGTTTGCTCAGGATCAGCCGCTTGTTGCAAGGTTGCCTGATTTTGCAGGAGCAGACCGGCCGAAGGAGTACGCCACGGAGCGGCTGCCTGCACACCCATCTGCGCATCAGTAAACGCACTGGCAAAGCTGCCACCCTGTCCGAGTGCTTGCAGGAAATACCTGGAGAACAGCGTACCATCTATCCCAACCCACGCCGCATTCGTTGCACCGGTTGAAAGGATGATAACGCGTCGTGTGCCTGTTTTGCTCAGGTCCGACAAAAAACTGCCCGCGTAGGTGCTATCTACGACAATGACGATGGTTATATCTGGTCGTTCTGTTTCCAACGTACTCAACCAGCCATTCAGGTCAGCCGCGGTCACCTGCTGATCGCTTGAACTATCAACAACCATAGCCCCTTGCTGACCGTGGCCCACCAGATAGAGCGTCAGCATCCCATTGTTGCCAATTTGCTCGTTTGCCCATTCGGTGATAGCTGATTGGATTTTCAGCGTCAAGGGACCACTGTATACATCAGTGTGCGGTGCATAGAAGCGTTGGAAGTTATTGGTGATATAGTTTCCCTGGTCGGTAAAGACCTGATCAATCATCGCAGCAGTCTTGTTGATCGTTTGTTGGTTCGGGTCGCTATCACCGACGATAATGAGCGCATTGTCAAGATTATCGGCAGGCAGTTCACGCACCGAGAAATGGTAATTGACATCTCCCCCAAATACCGATGGGTCTTCTTGCGCGAGTTTAAGCCGCATGGTGCCACTCACTGGCGCACGAAATTGCAACCGCAAGCCGAGGGTGGACGTATAGTTGGTATAGGGGCTATCGTAGACTGCATCACAGGTGGTGTACATGTCCATTGCAACATTCGCCCGTGAACCAGCCGGCACCTGTGCTTCAATCAGGTAATGGGTATCTTCCTCGGTTGCTATGCTCACCCAGTCGCTATCTCCCGCATCGTGGAATGAATGCTGCTGAACTGTTCCATCCGTGGTGAGTGGTTGCGCATTCTGGCAGCTATCATCCTCCTCATAGACATCTGGTTCTGGCAGAGGAGTTGGCGAGGGAGTTGCCGTCGGGGTCGCAGTTGGCAGGGGGGTTGGAGTTGCCGTCGGGGGCGCGATATCGGTTGGTGTGGCTGTTGAGGTTGCTGTCGGTTCGCCGATCTGACTATCTTCCCCCACCAGGAACGACCATGTATGGGTCTCGCCATTGGTGGTAATGGAAACCGTATAGGTGCCATCAGTCAAAGGCTCTTTGGGCATAATCACCACCGCATTGCGTGAACCAAGAACCTGACGTCCCAGTCTTTGCATGCTCCCATTGCTATTCGTATAGTTGGTTTCGTCAAAGCTGCATGCTTCCAGGGTCATGCCATCTTTGCTGACTGAATAGGACGAGACGACCGGGTCTTGTGCAAACTGGATCATCAGCGGTGGGCCGGTTGGTGCGGTGTAGCCGGGACACGAGGTGAGCGGATCTGGTGTCTCGTAGCCAGTAAAGGCTTTGATAGGCATTACCTGACCTTCGGCCGGAAACATGATGGGATAGGAAACAGTTTCAGGAATTGCCCCCTGTCCACGCATAACATCCAGGGTTGCGGCTGAACGATACATACCAGTTTGCTCACGGTACACCCCATAGGCAGCCTGCAATAACCGGGGATCAATAATGCCGATAGCGTGGAATGGCCCCTCCATCCAGCCATCAATGAAATTTTCGTCCGGGTTGTTGATGTCGCTATGCACGGCAACATTTCCTTTGCTGGCTGCCAATGCACCGGCTTCACTATACCATTGGTTGGAAGAGTCCTCAGAGTGCCCAATATAATCATTCTTGACCATATAGCGGCTGTGCAGTTCGCAGCCTTCGGTCCATTCCGGGTTATTGCTCACCGGCGGAAGATTTGCTCTGGCACGCCGGTCATTCAGATGATCGAGCCAGCCAATTCCTGTTTGTGCAGGGGCTGGTTGCCTGGCTGTGGTGTCAGCAGAGCGTGTTGCTGCTGCAGGCTCTGCTGGGATCGGCGGCAGGCCAATACAGCTACCATTATTGCCGCCTGAACAACCATCCTGATCATCCTGAGCTTGCTGATCATTGAGGGGTTCATTCAGCGTCGGATTAGTCACTTCGGCAGAAGGTTGCATTGCCATGCTGACCGAGATACTGGCAAGCGCAACAAAAAGAACGGCGAGGAATGACATGAAAAATGTTCGACTATCCATGACGAGTGTACTCCTTTGCTCGTTGAATTATCATACTGCTCATTTCAGTTGTTGACGAGAAGTATGAACGCTTGAGTGTCGTGTAAACGAACTGATGCATAGTATAAACGGTTTTGTTAAAATATTTTTACCAAACAACCAGTGTTTCCCCAACATGGAAAGCATGCATGTGCAAAAGAACCAGAAATGGAACCTTGTGGAGTAAGTAAACAGGCATCAGACTCCGGGGGGGACTGTAGACAAATGGAACGATGGACCGTGGACTGGTAGCAGACAACTACGACCATGGTTTATGTCTGGATCCCGTTCACGGTCTTTCATCTCTCGCATCTGAATGGGTGAAGTTTCTATTTGCGCAGCAACCGTGAGCAGGCATTCAGTCGTCAGGCCGGTTGTGCAGAAACTCCAACCTCCTCCAGGGTTTTTTCTCCCTGGTTTTTGTAGAAAATCTCCTTCATATCAGTCTTTCGACCTTCTTCTTTTAAATATTTTTTCACCAGGAAGAAGAAAACCCCGCCTTTGGTACGCTTTCGGCTTTCGTCTGGAAGCATCATTCCACCCTGAGCCTCAATCTGCTCAGCTTCTTCCAACTTCTGTAAGGCAAAATCCAGCCCTATGCGCTCGATAATGCGATCTATCTGGAGCAACGCACGCCCATCTGTTTCCCCCAACGATTCTACCAGATGGACGACCTGGCTTCTAAAGTTGCGTATTTCCTGACGTTTTTTTGCTTCCACCTGTTTTGCTTGCTCTTTTTGCTGTTGCTTTTCTCGTTGTCGTTTTTTTCTCATAAAGTTGTATCTCCTTCATTCACTTGCTCTTTGCACGGATCGCGTTGTAAAGAGCATGTTACATCGTATCCTGTAAAACGTAAAGAGGGATAACTCATTCAATGGGATTCAGCTATGTTGAACAACTGAGAAACCCCACTATAATCGGGTTGCGAGGGAAC
This sequence comes from uncultured Chloroflexaceae bacterium, assembly GCA_964346425.1. GTDB lineage: Bacteria > Chloroflexota > Chloroflexia > Chloroflexales > Chloroflexaceae > JAAUSY01. The sequence goes on from CAYFVX010000420.1 coordinate 4,282, forward strand.
TGCGTTCCCTCGCGCTCCCTGTGGGGTGACACCTGTTGCGGGGTGGGGGATCAACAGGTGTCACCTGTTTTTTTGTGCTGCTTGCGCACGGCAAAAAACGCACGCAGCCGCGTGCCACAGCTTTGCAGTGGGGTTTGCGGGTTTTTAGACGAAGTCGAAAAACCCGCAAACCCGACCAGAATGGGGAGCGTGAGGGAACCTGGTTCCCTCACACACCCACAGGTGATACCAGTGACGAGTGATGAGTGATGAGTGATGAGTGTCTGCAATGAGCTCGAACGCACCTGTTTTTACAACTGTTCACCCGAACATGATATGATACCTGTTGCGGGGTGGGGGTGTGTGGCGTTTGCGCCCATGCGCATGAAGCTAAGCGGTTTGCCGCTTTGCAAAGCGGGGGATTGGGGG
>CAYFVX010000421.1:0-4684 GCA_964346425.1 uncultured Chloroflexaceae bacterium
GATAGGCACCTACCGTATTCTGCGCGTCATTGGCTTTGGCGGCTTTGGTGCGGTCTATGCCGCCGAAGATACCAGCCAGAACAGTATGGTTGTTGCCTTGAAAGAAACCTTTGATTCCGCCCAGGTACGCAGCTTTCGCAGCGAATTTGCCATTCTGCAGGCATTGCAACACGACAACCTCCCCCTCTATCACGCCATGTTTGAAGATGACGACCACGGCTACCTGGTTATGGAAATGATCCACGGGCAGAGCCTCGCAGATATTCTTACCCGCAATCCTGGCACCCCGCTCAAAGAATCGCAGGTGCTCGGCTACGCCGTCCAGATTTGCGATGTCCTCAGCTACCTGCACAATTATGACCCGCCGGTCCTCCACCGCGACATCAAACCCGCCAATATTCGCCTCACCCCGGATGGCCTGATCAAACTCGTAGACTTTGGTCTCTTGAAGCAGGGTACCGATACGACAATGAGCTCCCGCCGCGGTCTCTCCCCTGCCTACGCCCCGCTGGAACAATGGGGCGGAACGGGTGAACACACCACCCCGCGCAGCGACCTCTACAGCCTGGGCGCAACTCTCTACCACCTGCTCACCGGCCGCACGCCGGCCCTCATGACCGAGCGGGCCATCGCTACCGAAGACCCGCTGCTCCCTCCACAACACCACAACCCAAAAATATCTGACCACGTTGCGGAGGCAGTCAAGAAATCCCTGCGCATCCGTCAGCAAAACCGCTTTGCCAGTGCAGATGAAATGAAACAGGCCCTCCTGGGAAAAATCCCCGTTTCGGGCAACCTGTACACTGTTTCGTCCGCAACCGGGAGCACCATCCCTGTTGCCCGCCAGGAAGCGAAAGCCCCGCTCCAGGCGAATGACGCATCCACCATTCCAGTTGCGGACCCCGCTGCCACGTCATCGCCCGTCGCGCAGCCGGGTGCGGCTGGTGCTGCCCCATCCTCTGCTCCTCCATCAGCCGGCACACCGCCATCGGCTACACCATCATCTCCATCCAAACGTGCCTTTCCCTTGAAATGCCTGGGGATTGCGCTGGCAGGTAGCTTCCTGTTTTTTTGTGCAATCGGTGGTCTGGTAATGTTCCGCAAATCAGCCGACAGACAGCCTTCCGCTCCCCCGACGGAGGCATCACTATTGGCAGAAAACAGCGAAGAAACCCCTGGCTTTGACCGCGAACCAACCGACCGTGAACCAACCGACCGTGAACCGACCGACCGTGAACCAACCGACCGTGAATCATCCCCACGAGACAGCCAGAATGCGAAATATGCACCAACCGACACGCCCGAACCAACCGACACGCCCGAACCAACCAATACGCCCGAACCAACCGATATGCCCGAACCAACCGATATGCCCAAACCAACCGATACGCCCGAACCAACTGATACCCCCCTTCCTCCACCGTTGCCAGTAAGTGATTTGAACGCTATACTTGCCAGTGTCGACGGAACGTTTGGTGTGGTAGTCTATGATCTGGAAAATGATGCTTTTTTGTATGAGCAAAATGAAGCGGTAACGTTTTCAGCCGCAGGACTGATCAATTTGCCGATTGTACTGGTGGCCTATAAACTCGCGCAGTACAGTGACCTCGACCTCAACACATCCCTGGTGCTGAGCGAAAGCGATAAAGTTGGCGGCACCGGCGTCCTCCAGAATGCCACCGCTGGCACCGAATATAGCTTGCGCGAACTCTGCGAACATATGATTGTCGAATCCGACAACACTGCCACCAACATGGTTATTGAGCACCTTGGCGGTTTTTCAGCCATCAATGACGTATTCAATGAACTGGAGATGTATGACACGCGCGTCAATCGCTACATGATGGATATGGATGCGAAAAGTGCTGGCTATGACAACCTGACCACGCCCGCTGATATGGCTCTTCTGTTAAACATGCTTGCCTGGAACGAAATAGATGATTCAAACGAGATATTGGGTTTCATGCAAGCCAATAAAGACCGTGCTAAAATACCTGCGCGGTTGCCAACAGGAGCCAGCACCATGAACCAGAGCGGTGTCCTGCCCGCTCCTGGCGGCAGTGAGCACGATATTGCATTGGTTGAAACGACCAGTGGGCGATGGTATGCGGTTGTTTTCATGAGCGAAAACCTCACCAACAATTCCCTTGCCATCAACGCTATCGCGCAGGCATCACGCCTCATCTATGATTATGAACAGGAGCTTGATTGATGAAACACCTCCGCACGACCCTGCTTCTCCTCGTCGCTGGCCTGCTCATGTTTGACATGGGCGGCCTGTACGCTTGCAGTATCCTCCCATCCCAAAACCCGACCGACCGACCAGCAAACGCACCTGCTTCCACCCCCCCGGCGACACCTGCTTCTGGTCAATCAACCGAACCTCTTGTGGCCTCCTCAACCATCATCACCGATGCGGCTACCAGTGTAAGCATTGCTGTGAGTGCAGTTCTGGAAAGCCTGCCTACCGCAACCACAATCGTAACCCCAACTGCACAGACACAAAACGAAACTCCCACACCCACACCCACACCCACACCCACACCCACACCCACACCCACACCCACACCCACTGCCATGAAGAACAACAGAACATCACTCACCCCAACCCCGGCACTAAGCGAAACCCTGGCGACCCAACCATCCGTCCCTCCCCTTATTAGCAGCACACAAACACCAGCCACCGATACCACCGAGCATGACTTCCTCTCAGAACAACTCACCGCCATCTTGCAACAAGCCGGCGGGACCTTTGGCGTCATCGTCTACGACCCGGCCAACGGACAACCTGTCTATACCCAGAATCAACGGACCGTCTTCTCAGCCGCCAGCCTTATCAAACTGCCTATCGCTATGACTATCTATGAGCAAGCAGCCCAGGGCATGCTACAATTGGATGATATACTCACGCTACACAATGAGGATATTGTAGGCGGAACAGGATCATTGCAATACGAACCCCCAGGCACCACCTACACCATCCGCCAACTCACCACACGCATGATCGCGGAATCGGATAATACGGCTGCCAATATGCTTATCAATCGTGCAGGCGGATTCCCCTCCATCAACCAGCACATGCAACAACTCGGCGCAACTGACACCATCCTCCAGCGCATGCTCATGGACCTGGAAGCTATTCAGGCTGGTCGCGACAACCTCACCACCCCGTCAGATATGCTTGTGTTATTGCAACTGCTGGAAGAAGAAAGCATAGAAGGTGCCCAGGAAATTCTCCAGGCAATGGTGCAGACAACCAACCGCCAGAAAATCCCTGCCCTCCTGCCACCCACAGCAACCACCTACCACAAAATAGGCACCCTGAGCGGCGTCGAACACGATATCGGCATAGTCGAGTCACCGGAGGGAAAACGCTTCATCCTCATATTCATGAGCAGCGGCCTCCCCACCAACCAGACCGGCATCACCGCTATTGCCGAAGCATCCCGCCTCGTCTATGACACCATGACACAACCACAGGCATCATCGGAAAGCGACACACACACGGCTACTATCCACAGCACTCCCACCTATACCTTCCCCGTCCGCGCAGCCTGGGTCGAATACACCCCCTACCACCATGACTACCCGGCGGCCGATATTTTTTGCCCGGTGGGGAGCGAATTCCTGGCAACAACAAGCGGGGTGGTTGACTTTGTCAACCGGGTTGACCGCTGGGAACCAGCAACAGACAGCCCCGCTGACCGCGGCGGCATCATGCTGGCAATAGTAGGGGATGATGGCTGGCGCTATTACGCGTCGCATCTTTTGGGGATAGCAGAAGGCATCGAACCAGGCGTCCGCGTCACCACCGGACAACTGCTCGGCTGGACCGGACGCAGCGGCAACGCACGCTACACCGATCCGCACGTCCATTACGGCATCTCACATCCCACCAACCCGGAAGACTGGCAGACACGGCGCGGCGAAATTCCCCCCTACGAATATTTGCAGGCATGGGAACGTGGCGAACACAAAACACCCGGCGAGTAATGTCGGGTTTACATAAGAATAGTTATATATCTTTTACAGGCACCATGAGATAAGTATATTCGTGGTATTCGTGCTATTTGTGGTTCCTACCCTGCCCGCACGTTTGCGTCCTTTGCGGTTACGCAAACTATGCACACGCTGGCTTACAGCTTGCCAACAACCTCCAGCATCTTGCGAGTATCTTCCAACGCCGCCTCCAGCACATCAATATCATCCAGATATCGATTCCAGTGCGTCTCGCCGGCCTCCTGTGCCTCCTCCGTCCACTCACGCGACAACGCCAGCCGCCCCTCTGCCTCAATGAAGAGCCAGCTCAACTCGGTCATCTTCATACGCAGCGCAGCCGCCAGTTGTTTCGCATAGCCTTCACCCGTCGCCGAAGATTGTTGCACCGATATCGACAAAGGAGCCTCGCGGGGTATAACAAACGTTCGTTCACGATTTGCCATGATACCAAATAGTGTAGCATGGCTTGCACCAAACAGCAAGAGCAGAACGAGACGCAACTGCTCACTGTCGCATGAAAGACTTCTGTTGGTAACCCACGCATTATCCGAATTTGGTATCAGAAGGTTTGGCACCGCCAAACCCCTGCCCGGACCTTTGCGTCTTTGCGCCTTTGCGCGAGGCCCCGCACAGCCCCCTGCCTCGCAGATTCCGCAAACTATCCACAAAAACCACCAGCGAAAAC
>CAYFVX010000422.1:0-4679 GCA_964346425.1 uncultured Chloroflexaceae bacterium
GAGATTATTGCCGAGTTGCTTACGAGCGGCTTGATTGAAGAGCGGCCTGATACAGAGGAACCAGAATAGTTATGCGTGCTCTTATCAGTGTCTGGGATAAGCAAGGTCTGGTTGAATTTGCACAGGGTCTTGCGGAACTTGGTGTTGTGCTCGTTTCCACCGGCAATACTCAGCGGATATTGTCTGAGGCCGGTGTTGGTGTGCGTTCGGTGAGTGACGTCACTGGCTTCCCCGAAATTCTCGATGGGCGGGTCAAAACACTCCACCCTGCCATCCACGGCGGTATCCTCGCAAAACGTGAACTGGATAGCCACCGGCAACAAATGGACCAGCATGGAATTACGCCATTTGATCTTGTTGTCGTTAATCTTTACCCCTTTGTGCAAACAATCTCGCGCCCGGATGTGTCCCTGACTGACGCACTTGAGCAAATAGATATTGGTGGAGTAGCTCTGATACGGGCTGCTGCCAAGAATTTTCATTCGGTACTGGTTATTGTAGACCCGGCAGACTATTCGCTGGTGCTCGATATGCTGCGGGCTGGCGCGGTGCCACCTGAAATACGGCAACGGTTGGCAGCGAAAGCGTTTGCCCATACCGCTGCTTATGATGCGGCGATAGCTGGTTATCTGGCGGACACTCCTTTCCCGGAAACGCTCCCGTTGTCGTGGTCGCATGCGCAGGGGTTGCGCTATGGCGAAAACCCGCATCAACAGGCTGCTCTGTATGGACAGTTCTTCTCATTCTTTGAACAGTTGCACGGCAAAGAGCTATCCTACAACAATATTGTTGATGTGGCAGCGGCGCAGGAACTGGTTGAGGAGTTTCATCCGAATGAAGGGGTTGCGCTGGCGATTATCAAGCATACCAATCCGTGCGGCATGGGGCTGGGAGCTACAACTGTGGAAGCCTGGGAACGTGCGTTTGCCACGGATACGCAATCTGCCTTTGGCGGGATTGTGGCGGTGAATGCTCGCTGCGATCTGGCACTGGCGCAGGCGATTGATGAAATTTTTACCGAAGTCATTATTGCTCCCGATTACGATGATGATGCGTTGGCACTGTTGCGCAAGAAGAAAAATCGGCGGTTGATGCGTCTCTTGCAGCCGGTGACGCAACCAGGGCAGATGATGATACGTAGCGTGCCCGGTGGTGTGCTGCTGCAGAATGCCGATACCAACTCGCTGACGGAGGAGCCGTTCAATGTGGTTTCGCAGCGTGCGCCCACCGAAGACGAGCAGGTTGCGTTGCGCTTTGCGTGGCGGGTTGCCAAACATGTCAAGTCGAATGCGATTGTGTATACAGCGGTTGACCGCACGCTCGGTATCGGAGCCGGTCAGATGAGCCGCGTGGATAGTTCCTACATGGCTGCACACAAGGCAGAACATGCTCAGTTGTCGTTGCAAGGTTCGGTGGTTGCCAGCGATGCGATGTTCCCGTTTGCGGATGGGGTCGAGATTGCGCTGCAGGCCGGTGCGACGGCGGTGATCCAGCCGGGTGGCTCGGTGCGTGATAAGGAAGTCATCGAAGCGGTAGACCGCATGGGAGCGGCGATGGTGTTCACGGGGCATCGGCACTTTTTGCATTAACGGCAACAGTGCAAGAAACGACGAAGCATCGCTACGTCATCCCGCACCTGCATCGTTCTGTCGTAGCGTCGAAACATCGAAGGAGGAAAGTCATGCCCACGTTTGATACCAATGGTCTCATACCTGCGATTGTCCAGCACGCTCGTAGTGGCGAAGTGCTTATGCTGGGCTATATGAATGAAGAATCTTTGCGTGTTACGTTAGAGAGTGGTCATGTGACCTTCTGGAGCCGTAGCCGCAATGAACTCTGGACCAAAGGGGCAACCAGTGGAAACTGGCTCAATCTGGTAGAAGTACGCCAGGATTGTGATGGGGATGCACTACTCGTGCTGGCTGAGCCTGATGGCCCGACCTGCCACACCGGTCAACCCAGTTGTTTTCATCGCACATTGTCCGAAGAAGCCACGACGCATCGCCGCCCGGCAAGCATGCTCCTCGCCTATCTGGTTGACCTGATACATGCCCGTCGTCTCGAGCAACCAGAAGATTCGTATACCGCACGTCTCCTACAAGGAGGAGTTGATCGGATTGGTAAGAAAATTGGAGAAGAAGCAGCAGAGGTTATCATTGCTGCCAAAAATCATTCTGCCAGCGAATTAACCTACGAGATGGCTGATCTGCTGTATCATTCCCTGGTGCTCCTGGAGCAGCAGGATGTACCGCTTGAGGCGGTATGGGAGGAGTTGAGAAGTCGTGCTTTCAAGTCATAACTATGAACAGGCGAAGACATCGGCATCAACTTCATGCTATCCCCTGGTCAAAGGACAGCAGGGACCTCGTATCCTGATTGCTGATGATGATCCGAATGTGTTTGTCCCCTGCCAGCAGATGCTGGAGCAGCGTGGCTATGTGATGAAGGTAAACTCGCAGGAGCAGGTGCTGGTGTTGCTGGAAAATCACCTGTTTGACCTGGTTATTGTTGGGCTGCATGCCACAACGCTGAGCGGTCTGGAACTACTTGAGCAAATCCGTCACCATTCCTTTGATGTACCGGTTGTGGTGGTGGTGGAGCAAGAGCGGGCGAGTGAGCAACTCTTCTTGCACCTGATTGCGCAGGCGGTCGAGTTTGGGGTGCAGGGGTTGGTGTTCAAGCCGCTGACTGCCAGTGAGTTGCAGAAGACTATCACGGATGTCCTGAACAAGCACCAGCGCGAGACCAGCCGCCGCTGGCACATGATCCAGCAGTTGGTACAGACGGAAAAATTGGCGACGGCGGGTCGGATTGTTGCCTCGATTGCGCACGAGATGAATAACCCTTTGCAGGCGTTGCACAATGCGCTGCATCTGCTGGGCAAGCGTTCGTTCAATGGGCGAAAACGGCAGCAGTATCTGGCGATGGCGCAGGAAGAAGTGGGCAATCTTATCCAGATTGTGCGCCGGATGCTCGACCTCTATCGGCCAGCCAGTGAGCGTATGCGACCAACGAATATGAATACGTTGCTGGAGAGCACATTGCGGCGGGTAGATAAGGATTTGCATAGCGGCAAGGTGCGCGTGCTGCGCGACTGGTGTCCGCGGTTGCCGAGTGTGTTTGCCATAGGTAGCCGCTTGAAGCAGGTCTGTCTTGACCTGGTAACGAATGCTATCCAGGCGATGCCCAACGGTGGCACGCTGACTATCCGCACCTATGGGACGAATGGCACCGAGTATCAGATCAATGCCGGGGTTGAGTTTCTCCCCACCGGTGCGGCTGGTTATCAGATAAAAGGGCCGGCGGTGGTGGTGGAGATTAGCGACACGGGCCTGGGTATCGCGCCAGATTCGTTGCCAAAGGTATTTGAGCCATTCTATACCACACGTTTCAATGCGTCGGGCCTGGGGCTGGCTATCAGCTACAGTATTGTTGAGCAGCACCACGGCGAGATTTCGGTGAGCAGCACCGAGGGGCAGGGCACGACGGTGCGGCTACGATTGCCGGCAGCGATGTGAAAAGGACGGTAGACCATAGATGGTAGACGGTGGACAGCAGACCGCGGAGTTTAGACCCGTTGTAACTCTTCACATTCGCAGGAAAACAGAGGTGGCGCACAGGCAATGTGTGTTCTTCGTGCTCTTCGTGGTTCCAGTCCTGCCCGGACCTTTGCGTCTTTGCGCGAGGCCCTTCACCCACTTCTGAACAGTTACGACCAGTTCGGTAGTTGCTGGTGTCCAATAGCAAGATATGGTAGCCGCGGTGGGTAGCCGCGGCGTTTTTTTTCTTTGTGGATGCAGGACCTCATGCAGCACGCACAACTCACAGGCATTCGCTTTGAACGATTCAAGGCGTTTGCGGAAGAGGTAGCGATTGATTTTGCCCCGCTGACGCTTATTGCCGGCGTCAACAGCGGGGGCAAAAGCACCATCCTGCAAACGTTGCTGCTGGCACGGCAGACATTGCTCACGCCCTACCGCTCCACCACTGAAGATGCGCTGGTCTACCGTGCGGCGGGCGTTGCTACTGCTGGGTATGGAGCAGGAGATAAAGATAGAGCGGCCGGGCCAGAGTTATGAAGCCTCGTTGAGCCTGATGTCGGAGCCGGAGACCTATGTGGCTATCACCGACGTTGGTTTTGGAGTAAGCCAGATTTTGCCGGTTATTGCGCTGGGGTTGCTGTCGCCAGCCGATGCACTTTTGCTGTTTGAGCAACCGGAGATCCATCTGCATCCGCGGGCACAGGCTGGTCTGGCCGATTTCCTGCTCTGCCTGGCACGCAGTGGGCGGCGCGTGGTGGTAGAAACACACAGCGACCATATGATAGATCGCTTTCGCCGCAGAATGGCAGAAGATAGCAGCAACACGCTGGAAAACAGTGTGCAGGTGCTCTTTGTGCATCCGCCAGCCGCAGGACAGGGTGCCAGCATAGAAACTGCGCAGATAGACCGTTATGGGATGATTACCAACTGGCCGACCGGTTTCCTGACGGAGAGTGCAAAGGATGCCCGTGCAACAATGCTGGCTGCTTCCAACAAGCGGATGCGGGAGAAGATTGAGTCTGTTTACCGATACTGAGGGGGAGACGTTGCACGCAACGCATGCGCATGAAGCTCACGCATATTTCCCACTGGGGCGCAGCCCTCAAAGGGTGTCACTTGTGGGTGCGTGAGGGAACC
>CAYFVX010000423.1:0-4667 GCA_964346425.1 uncultured Chloroflexaceae bacterium
TGTGCCTCCGTGTCTCCGTGGTGAAAAGAAACTATTCATCCGAACCTGGTATGAATTCCCCTCCAGGTAGATTCATCCACGGCGCAGCAGCCGGAGGGTTTTGCTGCAAAAAAACGGACGTATGGGCAGATCCAGCGGTTAAAAACCGCTGCTACGATTCCCAACGGGGTTCTTGCAATCGAAAAACCCCTACACAGGCAATCTCCCTGGTGGGGGTGTGGCGTTTGCGGCTTCGCCACAAACGCCACACCCCCACCACTGCTATTACTGGCAAATACACCCATTTTGCACTATACTACGAGCAGGAAAATCCGCAAAATATGCGGACAGGTAACGTTGTACCAGGTAAGAACAAAGTACGGCATGCACAACATCGGTGCATGCAATGTCAGGAGGTTTTATCATGAAGCGAGTATCCCTACTCGTTACGTTTCTGATGGTATTGGTACTGGCAGCCTGTGGTGATGCGCAGCAGGATGTGGGCAACGTGAAAGTTGTTCAACAAGAAGCCCCAACCACAGAAGAAGAAGAAACACCCGCGGAACCCGCTGAAGATGCCGAAGAAACTGAAGCTGAAGAAGAAGAAACACCCGCAGAACCCGCTGAAGATGCCGAAGATGCCGAAACACCCGATGGCGAACCAGCAACCGATGAAGAAGCACAGACACCGACTAATACCCGGCAACCATTGCCTACCCCAACGCCAACTATCACTCCGGAGCCTGCTCCCGAACTGGATGAAGCGCAAGTGGAAGCCATCCAGGAAAGCACCCTTGCCGCTCTGCAAGCAGAAGATATGGAGACAGAGGGAGCAACGGTCAGCGTCGTCAACATCATCGAAGGGTATGCTCTGGCTACCGTGAGTACGTCGGAGCCAGGGGTCGGCGTTTTCTTTGCCTTTTTGCAAGAAGAGAACGGTTCCTGGAGCGTGATTGCCGGTCCAAAAGAAGACGGATTTTACATGGAAGACCTGGAAGGACTGGATATTCCAGAAGAGCTAGTCGCTTCTGGCCTCAACCCCAATTGATGCAGCAAAATCACCATTTTGCACAAAAAAGGTATTGCATGATGGGAGTAAGACAGGTACAATAAAAAGAGAGAGGCCGGGTTGTTCGGGCAAAGTGCCCCAGACGATCCGGTCATTTTTTTGTGCTATTCCATGTCATAGTCATACCATTGTTCGCCGGATTACGTATGAATCGCAGCGACGCAGAGATACAGAGATACAAAGAGGAGGACAGAGCAATCTGTGTTCATCTGTGCTCATGTGTGGCAAAAGTCATTATCCGAATCTGGCATCGTACAAACAATTGGCGATTTATGCAACTATTCACGCGAATTCGGCATGAACCTTTCACCAGTCACCAGACTCTTTTTGAGCAAACCAAAACAAACGACCACGGAGGACCGGTCATGAACTTACTCACACACTTTTATCGGCAATTATGCGTTCTTATTCTTTTGAGTATCCTTGCCGTCGCAATTGGCACACTGCCACACACCAGCCCGCTGACGGCAGCCGAACCAACCAGCCCGCCCGAACTCACGGCTGGCAGCGTTGAAACCATAGAATTTGACAACACCCTGGATACCTCGCAGTTTGGCGGCGGACGCTTTCGCCGCACTGCCTTGAGCACCAAACAATTGCCACAATACTCACCGATTATCGAGGACCAGCCAGGAGCCATCCAACTCATGCCCATCGGCGCATTAACCGAGTTCAGCATCCTCAAAGGCAGACTACCCACCAAAATCACCGACATGGGCGTTGTCACCCTGGGTAACTACATCATCATCATCGGCGGCAACGAACGAACCGATGTTGACGGCCTGAACTTCCCCAGAGTTGACCGCACCGACAACGTCTGGGTAGGCGAAGTAAACACAAACAACGGCATGCCACCGCTGGCAAACAACTGGACCGCTGCCCCCGCCCTGCAAGCCGTCCAGACCAGCAAGATTGATCTCCTGGCAGGGGGGGATGTTGCCCCACTCTCCTACCCCGCCGTCGTCGCCGTCCCAGACAGTCCCGGCTCCAGCGATGGCTACATCTACGTCATTGGCGGCTTTGTCTCCCCCCCCGGCCTGGACGCATCTATCTCCAGTGCCGCCGTGCATGTCGGGCGGTTTGAAGACGGAACCCTCACCTGGCTCCCCGCCGACACCGACCTGATGCTGCCAATCGTCAATCCGAATCCAACAACCGAAGGCTGGACCTTTGGCGTGCATGCCGCCGAAGCACAGATGGCCCGTATCAACGACAAAACCTACATCTACCTGCTTGGCGGTTTGCAAAACTACCTGGAACAGGACGACAATATCAATGGCTCACCCTACATCTTCTACGCCGAAGTCGGCAGCAACGGGAGCCTGCAAAACCCACAAACCGGTGACAAAGGCTGGGCCGTCATTCAGCAACCAGGCACCGAAGAACCCCTGCAGATACCCGTACCCGCCGATGCAACCTTTGATGATATGGGATTATGGTATTCCTCCTCCGTTCATTATGATGAAATGGATACCGATGGCGACATCACCGGTGTAGCCCTGTACCTGATAGGCGGCCAACGACGCAAAGAAGGGGTGCAGGACAACTACAAATATAGCAACTTCATCTACAAAGCAACCATACAGGATGATGGCACATTGCAGTGGGACGACTGGTCCGGTACCCTGCCCCAGAGTCCCCTCTCCGGTATGGAAGCAACCAACTATGATCAAAACGTCTACATACCGGGCGGCAGACGCTTTGTGCAAGACCAGGGCGACTGGGTAGCCGATGAAGAATATGAAGAAGTCCTGAGCACCTTCATAGGTGACGACATGCAGATAGAAAGCGATACCTTTGCAAGCAACGACATGAAACGCAACCGCTACGACCACGGCGTTTCCATCATCGAGTCTACCAATGAGCAGAGCAGCACGCTGGCCTTCTTCTACGTCGTTGCTGGGCGCAGCGATGTCTACCCCAACGGTCACCCGCAGGCAGGCGAAGGTACCGACCCGGACGACCCACGCTCAAACTACGGCACCGACACCATCCTGTTCAGCCGCATTGACCCGGATGATGCCATACCGGTCTACTCCCTGAACGGTGGCTGGTATTACTCACGCCCGATAGACGTTTCCAGCTACAACAACACGGAAACCGAAAAAACTGACATCGTGGGCGTCTCCTGGTCAGCCGCTGTGAGCCGCACCGAAACCATCACCACCGACATTATGTTGGAATATCGCGTAGATAGCCAGGAGTGCGAGGCCCCGCTCGTGTTTGAATCCGCCGACGCAAGCCGCTGGCGGCCACTTTCTATGACGCAAGAGCTTACCTCAACCAACCAGCCAATCTACTACTCAAAACTGGACGGCTCAAACAGTGGCAATATCGAAGCGGAAGACAGCGAGCAGGAAATCAACTGCTTCCAATATCGGGCACAATTCATGACCTACCATAGAAACTACACCCCGATACTGCTCAACGTCGGATTGGAAGCCCTTACCGACAAACAACCTGACCTCTGGGTGGAAGAACTCGTCCCCAAAACCTCAGACACAGACGAAACTACCTTTGTCGGATTAGATGTCGTCATCAAAAACTACTTCGAAAAAGACAAAACCGCCAATGCCGACTTTGACGGAAATTCAGAAAAGAACTTCTATATCGACATGTATATCTTCTCGCCGGGTCAACAGTGGTTTACGCCAGAGAACCCGCCAACCATCCCGTTCATCGAAGGCGAAAGCGAACCAGTCGAGTCGCACCACCACTTCTATGCAACCCTCGAACGAGAGGAAATGCCGGCAGAAGCCACCTTCCCGCAGGACCCGAACAACCAGACCAAATGGAATGAAGAATGGAAATATGCGGAAGGCGACAACTTCAATGAACCGGTCGACATAGAAAACATCATGCGTGGACTGAACGAAACCGGTACCTACACCGCCTGTGTCGTCGTAGACTCCTACCTGGAAACCATTGATGACCTGGAGCAATGGCCCGATGGCTATGTTGCCGAAGGCGACGAAACCGACAACTGGCTCTGTGTGCCGATTGAAGTCGAAGACGTCCCCGTCAAAGCCTGTGTCATGCCAGATATGCCCGAAGAAGAAGAGCACGCGAAGGAATTCGACAAAGAGACCGAGACGACTATCAAAGGCACCTATACCATCTCGCGCTCGGTTGACCGCGGTGATGACCTGCAGATCTTCTTTAACATTGGCGGGACGGCCTCTCTGACAGAGACCGAGGAAACTGGCGAACCCGATTATCGGTTTGACCAATCGGGCAGCGAAAACACCCTGAACATTATCGGAAAAACGGGCAGTGTTGTTATCCCGGCCGGCTCGCTTGCCGTCACGTTTGACTTCACGCCAGTAGATGACCTGCTGGAGGAAGGGGATGAAACCGTGCGCCTGACCGTCATCGAAGGCACGGAACAGAAACTCTATCAACCCGCAGAAATACCCGGGACAGACTGCAAAGTATCATCGGAAATCATCATCGAGGATAATGACTATGCAGTATACCTCCCGCTCGTTGCGCGGTAGATACAAGTTGCTGTGGGGATGTGGGTTGTGCGGTTTCGCCGCACAACCCCACTTCCCGCAATGGGGTTCACCTGTGGGTGCGTGAGGGAACCAGGTTCCCTCACACTCCCCATTCTGGTGGG
>CAYFVX010000424.1:0-4665 GCA_964346425.1 uncultured Chloroflexaceae bacterium
AGCTGAAGATGATGAGAATCAACAAGAACGCACATTGACAAAATGGCACCTTTTGTGGAGCGCAGGATATGGCGGGGAATGTGGATGAGTGGCTGGCGACGCCCGTCGGGAAAGATGAACAGATGGAACCACAGCCTGATTTTGCCCTATCTGGTAGCGTACTGATAACGTATGCGAGGTGGAGTGATAAGGAAGAACACTTGTTCTGCGGCTCCCGCGGCTGGAGCGTCGCCGACTACCTCGGCTTTCGCTTGTTGCGTTCCCTCGCTCATCCGAATAATAGTTCTGATTTCTGGATCCTGATTTCTGGATTCTGTTCGCGCCTGCGGCGCGAGTGATGAGTGACGAGTGACGAGTGACGAGTGACGAGTTGTGCAGTGGCGAAGATTGTGAAGCAAAGAGCGAGTTGCGCACAGGTGCCGAAGGTTCGCTGGCTGAACTGGATACTCAGGTGATTATTGCCCGCGAACTGGCGTATTGTGATGAGCAAGCAGTCCTTGAAGCGAATGACCTGATACACCAGTTACGAAAGATGTTGAACGCCCTGCGCCGACGGTTGGTTGGTGTTAGTGACAAGGGACGAGGGACGAGTTGTGCTGAGCAGTGACGAGGGACGAGTTATGGAGCACAATGAGCAGGAGAGTATGCAAAGTGAAGGAGCGTTGGGGGACCGAATCGCTCATCACTCGTCACTTGTCACCTGTCACTTCTTTTCGTGCGCACCTACGATATGCTACAATGGCTGCTGCCACATACAAAGAGCTGGGCAAGCAAGGCGACCATTCGCAGTCCATGCACACCGATCAGGACATTGACGGCGCGAGCCAGCGGATTGGATAAGGGATAGGGAATAGGGGAATAGGGGATAGGGAATAGGGATCAATACGCAAAGGTCCTAAATACCATGTTCGAGTGAATAGTTGGCAAAACAAGTGAGATAGAGCGCATTGCAGTCGCTCATCACTCATCACTCGTCACTCGTCACTGGTATTATGAGGAGGTTTTTATGATTCCGCTTGTAAAGCAAAGGGATTGGGGAACGCAGTTCCCCAGAAAAACCTGGGTTGGTTTGTGTTTTTGCGGCTTTGCCGCAAAAACACAAACCAACCCCCCCCCCCGCGGCGGAGCCGCAAAAAAATCCGCCACACCCGCAAACACGTGCCGTTGTTGGAGAGACGTAGCGTGCTACGTCTCTCCAACAACGGCATCAGAGATGATAACAATTTCCTTTTCCCTCCATATGAACATGTACAGAGACCAGGAGGCTTTACTATGACACAATCCAACATTGATCTGCCCAGAGAATTGATACAGGCATTTTGCCAACGAAACCATGTTCAACGACTTGCACTCTTTGGTTCAGTTCTCCGCGAAGACTTTGGTCCGCAAAGTGATGTTGATATGCTGATCGAGTTCGAGCCGGGACATATGCCCGGTCTGGCGTTTATTCGGATGCAGGATGAACTCTCCGAACTGCTTGGTGGGCGTCCGGTTGATCTGGTAACACCCAGGTTTTTGAACCGCCGCATTCGTG
Source organism: uncultured Chloroflexaceae bacterium (assembly GCA_964346425.1). Lineage (GTDB taxonomy): Bacteria > Chloroflexota > Chloroflexia > Chloroflexales > Chloroflexaceae > JAAUSY01. The sequence continues at coordinate 1,535 of CAYFVX010000424.1, forward strand.
ACCGGGTGCTGGCTGAGGCCGAGGTTATTTATGGACCATGACGATATGATCTATCTTGGGCATATGCTGGATACCTCGCACAAGATTATGGCAAAAGTGCAAGGGCTATCGAAGCAGGACTATGATGCCGATGAAAACCTGCGATTGGCTCTGGTGCATCTGGTTCAGATTATTGGTGAAGCAGCGCGGCATGTTTCGGATACAACCAGAAAAGCACTTCCTGACATTCCCTGGCGCGAAATAACAGGTATGCGTCACAAAATCGTTCACGATTATATGGATACTGATGAAGACCTGGTCTGGGAAGTGGCGGTAGTGGATATGCCACCACTGGTTGTAGTTCTGGAACGAGTCGTTCCACCCGATGAGGCATAGTCGTCACCGGTGGTAAGGGGCGCAGCGTGCTATGCCTTTCCATTCACCCACCAGAAAAGTATCGGTGATTCAAAACAGTGGTTTCAGTGCTTGCAGAGTCCGCAGTAGTTCAGAGGAGAACCCCGATGACCGAAACACCCCAATCCATCCAGCAGCAAATAGCCGAGCTTGAAGCAGACCTGCAACAGGCTACGCGGCCCGCGCTCAAACGTGCCATCGAACGCGAGCTTGCCGACCTCCGCGCCCAACAATCCCCATCGCCTGCTACCCTCTTCCTCACGAGTGTGAAACGTGCCGCTCCGCTGCTGGCAGGCACGGCGGGCGCATTCACGGTGGGGGTGCTGGCGACTAGCGGGCTTGCGCCGCTGCTTACCGCGGGCTTGACCACTTCAGCCATTGCGCAGTGGCTGGCGGGCATGGGTGCGAATGCGCTGGCTGACTGGATTGCAGATTGGGCGGTGCAGCAGGGGGACACGCTATTGCACAAGGGTGCAGATGAGCGGCAGATCGCAGCGGCGTTGCAGGCACAGATCGAGCAGCACCCCGGCCTGCTGGAAGATGCCGCCCGCCTGCTGGAAGAGACGCAGGCAATTGCTGCTGCCCTGGATGCTCTTGCGCAGGAGACGACATGGCAGAGCGACACGCTGCTGGTGCAATTGCAGTTTATCGAGCAGTTGCTGGAGGGGCAGCGGCGCAGTGACCTCATTCAGGGCAAACTGTACCAGCAGGTGATAGCGACGCTGCTTGCACAGAAAGAAACGCTGGTGCAGGGGCAGCAGCAGCTTTCAGATGAGCACCGTCGCATTCTGGCAGCGATAGAGCGGTTGGAGCAGCAGGTGCGGGTCGAGGGGTATGTCGGGGTAGACGACCACAGCACCGTTGACGTAGCTGTTGGCGTCAATCTGGGGACGATCATCTATGACCGAAGCCCGGAAGAGGATGAGCGGCGACAACTGGTCAACTACTTGCAACAACTCGCGGCGAAACTCTCCACCCTGCCGCTGCGCGGGCTTGCCGACAAACTCGACCAGCGTGGCGAAGGCGTGGCGATGTGCAGCGTCTATACCATGCTGGCAACGACGCGGCGTGTCGAGGTGGCGCAGATACCTGATCCGAAAGACTTTTTTAACGCAGAGTCGCAGAGACACAGAGACGCAGAGCTAGAAGGGTTGCGGGACTATTTTGATAACGAAGGCAACCTCAAGCCAGACTATCACCCTGACCATGCGCTGCCCACGGACGCGCTCTTTGTGCGGCAGCAGCACGAAAACGAGCCACGCACGACAGGCGAATCACTCCTCCTGGAACGTGCGCTGCTCGCCACTGAAGCGGTGCAACACCACCGCCGCTGCTTCCTGCTGGCCGCGCCAGGTGGCGGCAAGTCTACCTTTGTGCGCCATCTGGCCTGGGCACTCGCGCAGCGTGGGTTGGACCATCTGAATGAGCAGACGACCCTGCACGGCTGGCAGGAGACACAGCGTCTGCTGCCCGTGCTGCTGCCGTTGCGTATCCTGGCAGGCAAGCTGGTGGGTGTGCATGAACGAGACTATGACCGCACCCTGTCGGCAACCCTGCAAGCGGCGATGGCAGCGTATGACTATGATGAACAGGATGCTATCGGCTTGCTCCGCGAGTCGTTGCAGCAGGAGGTTGCGCTGCTGCTGCTGGATGGACTGGATGAGGTGCCACTGGAAGCAACCGACACGACGGCAGACCGTATGACGACGGTGCAGGCGATCCGTTCCTTCACCCGTCTCTACAAGAAAGTTCTGGTGGTTGTTACCTGCCGCACCCGCGCCTTTACCGACGACATCCGCATCTGTCTGGGCTGGCAGGTAGAAGAACTGGCCCCCTTCACGCTGGGGCAGGTGCGCCATTTCCTGCCGGCCTGGTATCACGAGCTTGCGGCAAAAACCGAACTGACTCGCGAGCAGGCGCAGAAACTCAGCGCGGAACTGGTTGGCACCCTGGAAGACGACGACCTGCGCAGCCAGAAACTGCGCGAGATGGCTGGCACGCCGTTGCTGCTGACGTTGATGGCTCTGGTGCTGTATAACGAAGGCACACTGCCCAAAGACCGACCACAGTTGTATGAGAAGGTGCTGGACCTGCTGCTCGGACGGTGGGATAAGGTGCGCGAAGGACAGACCATCGGTGAGGTTATCGGGCGGCCCGGTTGGACCAGTGAGTATATCATGCCCGTCCTGGACCGCCTCTCCTACGAGGCGCACAACGCAGCCAGTTCTGAGGATGGGCGCGGGCGGTTGCACCACACCGCTATCCGTGTACACCTGGAAACCTATTTTCAGGAACAAGGGCAGATGAAGAGCGATGAAGCAGCGGCGGCTGCCGTGCGCTGTCTGGCATACATTGATGAGCGCAGCGGATTGATCGCACCCGATGGCAACGACACCTATGCGTTTGTGCATCTGACGTTGCAGGAACATTGTGCGGGACGCTGCATTGCGCTCCAGAGCGTCAATCCAATAGAACTGGTGATGCAGCACCGCACCGATGACCGCTGGCGCGAGCCAATCTTCCTGGGAATGGGGGTTGCAGACCCACGCGATATTAACGATGTTCTGCGAACGTTGATCGAACAGAGTGAACGTGAACCCGATCAGCATTGTGGGAAAACCTTTCCCTCCCTCTCCCCAAACCCCTCTCCCATCGAGGGAGAGGGGCTGTTGTCTTCCCCCGTCCCATGCCCATTAAGCTAAGGGGGTTTTCCCTTGAGAATGAGGTGAAGAGCAGAG
>CAYFVX010000425.1:0-4665 GCA_964346425.1 uncultured Chloroflexaceae bacterium
ACCAGAGCAGCAGCAACAGCAACAATGCCAGCGAGGTCTCCATCGCATTGACACTGATGCGAATAAAGAAGGGGTTGAGCGCAATGATCGCCAGCCCTGCCAGTGCAACAGTGCGCCGCGCAACCAGTCGTAGCAATCCAAGCAACGGCACAAGTGCCAGTGTATTGAGTAGCGCACAGATTACGATATTCGCCTGAAACCCCCAATCCAGGTCCGCAGGCCGCAGCAGATAGGGCAACGCACCGAGCGTGAGCGGATAGAGCGGATGAAACCCATTGGTTGGATGGACACCATCCGCCGTGATGCCGTGACCGCGGGCCCAGTGGCGGGCGATATTAGTCACCATCCAGGCATCATCTTCCAGCAGCATCAGGTGCAGCGGTTGCGGCAGCAACGCGAAGGCAAGCCGCAACAGAAGAGCGAGCGCGATAAGCAGTATTTCGGGGCTATATTGGCGGGTCAATGGCATACATATACGGGTGGTGGTTGTTTGCGGCTACGCCGCAAACAACCACCACCAAAAGTTATGTCCGTTCTTCATACTGGCGGCGGTAATAATCCCAATAATCTCCCGACTTGATAGGCCGCCACCAGTCTTCGCGCTCTACATACCAGCGGATAGTCTGCGCAAACCCATCTTCAAAGGAAATGGAGGGTTGCCAGCCAAGTGCCTGGATTTTTGCCGTATCCAGCGCATAGCGAACATCATGCGCCGGACGGTCCGTCACAAACTGGATAAGGCTTTCGGGTTTGCCCAGTGCATCCACAATCATCTGCGCCACTTCGATATTCGTCTTTTCGCAGTCGGCCGCAACATTGTAGGCTTCACCGAGCTGCCCATGATGGAGCACCATATCTACCGCCCGCGAATGGTCCGTGACATACAGCCGGTCCCGCACCTGCTTGCCATCGCCATACAGTGGCAGCGGCATATCATCAATCGCGTTGGTCATAAAGAGCGGCATTGCCTTCTCTGGATACTGGTAGGGGCCATAGGTGTTGACCCCACGCGTAATCGTTACGGGCAATTTGTAGGTCAAAAAGTAGGATTTGGCGATCAATTCGCCGCCGGCTTTGCTGGCTGCATAGGGGCTGGTGGGATGAAAGCGGTCGTCCTCGGCAAACTTCCCCTGCGGGATAGGACCATACACTTCATCGGTTGAAATATGGTGCAACCGCTCAAGTTGCAACGCTTTTGCCGCCTCACACAACACATAGACGCCATACACATCGGTCTGAACGAACGCATCCGGGTCAAGAATAGAACGGTCCACATGCGTTTCGGCTGCAAAATTGACAATGGTATCAATCGAATACTGCTGCAATGTTTCGCGCACCTTGTCGGCATCACAAATATCACCCTGGACAAAGGAGAAATGTGGGTTATCAGCAACCGGGTCGAGATTTTCTTTCCGCCCGGCGTAGGTCAGTTTATCGTAGACGACTATCTTGTAGTCAGGATACTGTTCCAGCATGTAGTGGACGAAATTCGCCCCGATAAAACCGGCTCCACCGGTTACAAGGAGATGGCTCATAAGCTTTCTGCATCCTTTCCATATCTCCTCAACACACATATGTGGAATGAGAAGATATACCCTTCTGGTTTTATAGCACTCTTTTGATAACACTCTCACTACCCTTACAGATTTCGGCTCTTCAACCGCCAGGAACGCCAGGAACGCCAGGAAGTGCCCTTTTTTTAAGGCGAGTTCTTGCTGTTTCTCATCATCTTCAGATTGACAGAACACGAGAAAATGCAAAGATAGTGACTCTTTAAATCTGCATGTTCATGAACGCTTCACGTACTCGCTGATTTTCTTCTTCCGCACTCTGCAGCACTGTTTCCGACCCATCCAGCCGCTCATCTCGTCCCATTGTTTCCAGCGTCTGGCAGTAGTCCGAGAGCGTCAGCGCACCAAGTTGCGCACTACTTGATTTCAAGGAATGTGCCGATTTGACCAGCGATGCAGCATCTTGCTGTTCGACGGCCTGGCGTATTTCGGTGAGCAGTTTTTCGCTATCCTGAAGAAACAGGTCAATAAACTCTTGCACGACTTCTGGTTCATCTCCACCAACAACAAGTAGAAATGTTTGAAATGTGTCTTGATCAATAGCCGTTGACATATATTCTTGCTCCCTCAACTATACTCGTCTGTTCGTTTTCCCCGTTCTGGTTGGAGATTTCAGCTCCTGACCACATACCAGAACTGGCATCTACCTGTATGTTATCCAAACAGTCCGGAGAAAACAAATTTTATACCCGTGACCCCCAGGGCAAGGGCCAATGCGCGAATAATCCAGCTACTCTGCAAGCGACTGGACAAAAACGCCCCCAGTTGTGCGCCAAAAATGACGCCGGTGGCGAGGAAAACAACTTCCCAGATACCTTCCGCCAGAACCCCCGTCGCAACATGGGTCATGGTGCCTGAAAATGACGCAATAGCCAGAATGAACAGGGAGGTTGCGGTAGCGACATGCACCGGAAAGTGCAGCACATAGATCATCAAAGGTACCAGGATAATTCCCCCGCCAATACCCAACAGACTTGACAGAAACCCGACAAAGATGCTTATGCCAATGCCTGGCAATGGATTGTAGGAGGGCATGGCAAAGGTCGTTCCGTCGCCGGTCGCCACCGTGCGGGTTGTATCGGTTTGATTTTCCGCTCGCTTCTTTTTGCGTTGCGGATTTTTGATCAAGAACGCAGATAGCCCAATCATTAACACTCCAAAAATAAGCTCAAACAGACGACGGGGAATAAAAGCGGTGGTCATTGCCCCCAGTATGGCTCCCGGCACTGTGGCTATAGCAAATATGATACCAGAGCGATAATCAATGCGTCGCATCCGGGCATATGCCCATGTTCCTGAAATTCCATTGACAAAAACGACCGCCAGCGAGATGCTCGTGACGACCTCCGGTGTGACTTCCGGGTAGACCATGAGCAAAATCGGAACCATAATAAAGCCCCCACCCAACCCAACGAGTGTTGCATAGGTACCGGTGACGAACCCCAGCGGAATGAGCCATAGATAGTGCAGCATCAGCATGTCCTTGTGTTAGAGATTGCCCGGCTCTATTGTAAAGCATGGAGGGAGAATTCGCATATCGGGAGGTAGGAATCAAAGTGGGGTAGTGAGTAGTAGGTAGCCTGAAGGACCAGATACCTGCCGCAGTAGTTTTTTGCTCCATTCTGAAGAGGTAGGCTGGATCCAAAATATCCCCCTTTGGGGGTCACCTGCGGGTGTGTGCGGGAACCATGTTCCCGCACACACCCCTTTAGCGTGGGGTTTCTGTTTTTTGTGGCAAAGCCGCAAAAAACAGAAACCCCACCAGGATGGACAGGCACGCCCCTGCGTGCGTTTCCTACCCGTTTGAAAGCGGAGCCTTGCAACGGAGTTCCACCCCGCCGAGGGATAGGAACCTGGGAGCACAGGCGTCCAGCCTGCATCGAAACAGGCAAGATGCTTGCCCTCCCTTCAACGTTCTTTCTCTGGCGAAAGAGCAACCAGACACCTCATTCTCCGCGCTATTATCTGGTTGATCCAAAAGGTTCTCTACAGATACAACCTGGATTGACGCTTTTCCCATCGCTTTTTCCTACATTCTCGGTTGGTATCTTTGACCAAAAAAATTTGTATTCAAGGAGGAGGAAAAGCATGGATACCCCTTTTCCCAGGGCGTCTGCCAGACTGACGCGACAGCTTTTTGTACTATTTGTCATAGTTTTGCTCTGTTTCATCTGCAACATGCCGGTACTCATGCCAACGGTTCACGCAGAAGGACCGGACCCGGATATTCCTGAACATTTGCAAAGCCATTATCAGGATTTGCTTGAAACCGTACAACGTGAGGGTGAAATCCGTGTTATTGTGGGGTTGGATGTTTCTGTGCGACCTGAGGGCAAACTCGCGCGGCTCCAATCCAGAATACAACAACGCGAAAAAATCCGACTGGCCCAAACCCGGATGCTCGATGCCTTGCAACAAGGGCGCGGAAGATACAATGTCAACCGCCAGTACAAGTATACTTCGGCGATGGCACTGACGGTGGATGAACCATTGTTGCAACAGCTTATTACCAACCCGCTCGTGCGCCAGGTGAGCGAAGATAAACTGATGCGCCCAGTTATGACCGAGAGTAATCCACTTATCGGGTCTGCCTATGCCTGGAATCAAGGGTATGATGGCAGTGGTTGGTCTGTGGCTATTCTTGATACTGGTGTGGAGACGTATTATCGCATTGCCCTCTATACACAGGCATTGAGCCAGGCAGAAGTGCAACAGAACTATCAGGTTTTTGTGCAATCTCTGGACAGGATGCAGCATACAGTACAAAGCGAAGAAAGCGAAGAAGGTACAGAAGACGAGGGGAACGGATCGGGTACCAACGATGGGGGGAATGGAGAGAGTGATGAAACCAGGCAAAAGCTCTATTTACCTGTTATCACCCGATAACCCAAATTCGGATGGGGCGCAGCCCCTCAACAGGTGTCACCTACGGTGGGCTTTGCTTGCGCACGGCGAAAAACGCACGCAAGAGCGTGCCAACCCATTCTGGTGGGGTGTTTGCGTTTTTCGACAAAGTCGAAAAACGCAAACACCCCACTCTCCCCTCACGCTCCCCTGGTTCAACTCCGTTGAGGATACTCCACGGTATTCTGTG
>CAYFVX010000426.1:0-4655 GCA_964346425.1 uncultured Chloroflexaceae bacterium
GGCGCATGGGTTTGCCGCCGGCAAACCCATGCGCTTTGCGCTCTTGACGGCTTTGCGTGAGGAACGTTCCCCAATTTCTGAACAGTTAAACCAGTGATGAGTGATGAGTGACGAGTGATGAGTGATGAGCGTCTGCAATACGCTTTATCGTTCCAGTTTTCACAACTATTCATCCGAACATGGTATTACCTCCGCTGTGCTTTGCCAGCTCTCACGTTTTCTGCTAAGATAGCTGCCAGCACATATCCAACCAATCATTGCGCGGTTCCGCCAGGGAGACGGCTGGCGGGTAAAATGATTGCCGTCACACGCTGCGCCTGGCTGCTGGAGCCAACCCCAAACCAGTGGAGGCAGCAGCACGAGAACAGGCACGTGTGGTGCAACGAGACAAGTATCCCCCCCACAAGGGGGTAAAGGATGTGTGGGCCATCCAGCGGGGCAGCCCGCAAATTTTAGTCCATTATTGTGCAAGTCTCTGGCAAAATTATGGTAGTCCCCCGTTAGAAATGGCATAGGTGGTGACATCATGGAAACACCCCATATCATTGTGCAAGTCTCTGCAGGAAGTGTTGAAGAAGCAAGAAAGATAGCGCATGCGGTTATCGAACGCAGACTGGTTGCCTGTGCGCAATTTTTCCCCATCCACTCGGTCTATACCTGGGAAGGGAACGTCGAGTCTGATGATGAGCAACTTATTCTCATGAAAACACGGCGTGACGTCTACCCGGAATTGGAAGCATGCATCCAGGAAGTTCACTGTTACGATGTTCCAGAAATTATGGCGGTGCCGGTCGTTGCCGGTTCGCAGGCGTATCTTTCGTGGATTGATGAGATGGTTGCTCCTGGCACAGGCCAGTGATGGGTGATGTATAAAAAGCCGCAAGACCTGAGCGGCGAGGCAGGAAATCGGGTTCAGTAGACCAGGCTGGTCGCAGGCATGCTTTGAGCCTGTTGGAGGTAGGATTATCGAGCACAAAAAAACAGCCAGCAAAACGAGAATGCTTGCTGGCAACGTTATCTTACCCACCATTTCAGGCAATTGCCTGAACACTTGCAATGTAGTCCGCATGCTATGCTACACCTGGTAGTTACATGGTAGTTACAGGTTTTCAATTGCAAAGGTGCTGCATCCTTCACCATATGCCTGAGCTGGCTCTGGCGTGGGGATGGCGAACGTGTTCATAGAAGAAGGCGAGGAGAGTGCAATGGCCCAGAGAGCGATACGTGAGTGTGATGGGAAAAAGATGATTGCCCGCTGGATGAGTATGCAACCGGCAGGCCCCTATGCGCTTGAAGATCGGTTTGTGCAGGTGACCCCACAGACAACCCTGGCACAGTTGCCAGCCGAGCATCCCTGGTTGAAAAGCGAAAAGCTGGTGGTAAAACCTGACCAGCTTGTCAAGCGGCGGGGGAAAAGTGGTTTGTTGTTGCTGGATGCTTCCTGGGATGATGCGCTGGCGTGGATCCAGGAGCGTCAGGGAAAGGAAATTGAGATTGAGGGGGTGCGCGGAAAGCTGGACTATTTTATTATCGAACCGTTTGTCGCGCATGCGCCGGAAGATGAGTATTATTTTGCTATTCGTTCGGTGCGCGAGGGCGATGAGGTGCTGTTTTATCACGAGGGCGGAGTCGAGGTTGGTGATGTGGATGCAAAGGCAGAACGGCTGGTTGTGCCGATTGGTGAAACCTTGTCCAATGATGAAATCACCCGTTTGATGCTGGGGAAGGCTCCTGAATATTGCCGCTCGCTGATTGCTGGCTTTCTGGAGACGATGTTCAAGTTCTACGTTGAACACCAGTATGCGTATCTTGAAGTTAATCCGTTTGTTGTGGTGGGTGATTATATTGTTCCGCTCGACCTGGCGGCCAAAATTGATGATACGGCCGGCTTTGAATGTGGGCATCTGTGGGGTGAGCTTGATTTTCCGGCTCCGTTCGGGCGCGTGCTTTCCCCAGAAGAGAAGAAGATCAATGATCTCGATGCGCAGACCGGTGCCTCGCTCAAGCTGACGATCCTCAACCCGGCCGGGCGCGTCTGGATGATGGTGGCCGGTGGTGGTGCTTCGGTCATCTATGCCGATACGGTTTCCGACCTGGGGTATGGACATGAGCTGGCGAATTATGGCGAATATTCTGGCGACCCCAGCGAACAATTTACCTATGAATATGCACGGACTATTCTGGACTTGATGACACGCAGCAAAGATGAACAGGGCAAGGTGCTGATTATTGGTGGTGGGATTGCCAATTTTACCGATGTTTCCAGCACATTCAAGGGGATAGTGCGGGCCCTCAAGCAGTATCAGGCGCAGCTCCAGGAGCACAAGGTGAAGATATATGTGCGGCGTGGCGGGCCAAATTACCAGGAGGGGTTGCGCGTGATGCGGGAGCTTGGGCAGACGCTCGGGGTGCCTATTGAGGTCTATGGACCTGAGACACACATGACTTCGATTGTGCCGATGGCACTGGGGGCATAATATAATTGAGAATTGAGAATGGAAAATTGAGAATGGTCCGGGCAGTTGGCACGCAAAAGCGCAAGCAAGAGGGCAGGGAGCGGTGCAGCAGCACAGTGGCAGCCCATAAGGAAACGTTGCGAATGTGGTCCGGGCAGTTGGCACGCAAAAGCGCAAGCAAGAGGGCAGGGAGCGGTGCAGCAGCACAATGGCAGCCCATAAGGAAGCGTTGCGAATGTGGTCCGGGCTAAGTTGGCACGCAAAAGTGCAAGCAAGAGGGCAGGGAGCAGTGCAGCAGCACAGTGGCAGCCCATAAGGAAGCGTTGCGAATGTGGTTCGGGCAGTTGGCACGCAAAAGTGCAAGCAAGAGGGCAGGGAGCGGTGCAGCAGTACATCAAGGGCGTGTGGCGATGGGGCTGTGGGTGCGGCGATGAGGCGTGGTGAGTAGTAATCTGGAGGCAAGGAGATGTCAACACGAGAATGGTATACCCTATTTGATAAAGAGACCCGGTCTATTGTGTATGGACAGCAGATTGGTGCGGTTCAGCGGATGCTAGACTTTGATTATATTTGTGGACGTGTGCAACCTTCGGTGGCGGCAATGATTGTGCCGACTGCCAATAATAGTCTCCAGAAGTTCTACTGGGGGACTTCCGAGGTTTTGCTGCCCGTGTATTATAATATGTCGGATGCGCTTGAGCAGTTTCCGGATGTGGATGTGATGATTAATTTTGCATCCTTTCGTTCTGCTTATGCCTCGACGACGGAGGCAATGGTCTATCATCCGCAAATTAAAACGATTGCGATTATTGCCGAAGGCGTACCAGAGCGCAGCACCCGTTTGCTTATTCGGGAGGCAAAGAAGCGGGGGGTGACGCTGATTGGCCCGGCTACGGTGGGTGGTATCAAGCCGGGCTGTTTTAAGATAGGCAATACGGGAGGGATGCTCGATAATATTCTAGCGGCGAAGTTGTATCGGCCTGGCAGTGTGGCGTTTGTCTCCAAATCGGGCGGGTTGTCGAATGAGTTAAATAATATTATCTCGCGCAATTCGGATGGCGTGTATGAGGGTATTGCGATTGGCGGAGACCGCTATCCAGGGAGCACGTTTATTGACCATCTTTTGCGCTACGAGGCTGACCCTGCCGTCAAGATGATGGTGATGATTGGCGAGGTGGGGGGAACAGATGAATATGAGGTGTACAATGCCCTCAAGGAGGGGCGGTTGACCAAGCCGCTGGTGGCATGGTGTATCGGGACGTGTGCGAAGGTGTTTCCCTCCGAGGTGCAGTTTGGGCATGCGGGTGCGCTGGCTGGTGGGGAGATGGAGACGGCCGAAGCAAAAAATGCTGCGCTGAAGGAAGCCGGTGCTGTCGTGCCGACCAGTTTTGAGGATTTTGGTAAGGTTATCCAGCAGACCTACCGTAGCCAGGTCGAGAAGGGTGTGATAGTTGAGCAAGCGGAACCGGAGCCACCAAAAGTTCCGATGGACTTCACCTGGGCGCAGCGCATGGGCCTTATTCGCAAGTCGTCCAATTTCATCAGTACCATTTCGGATGACCGCGGTGAGGAGCTTATTTATGCCGGTATGCCGATTTCGCGGGTATTTCAGGAGAATATTGGTGTGGGTGGGGTGCTGAGTTTGCTCTGGTTCAAGCGGTTGTTGCCAGGCTATGCCCGCAAACTGATAGAGATGGTGATTATGTTGACGGCCGACCGCGACCCGCAGGCTTCCGGGGCGGCCAACGCGATTACCACTGCCAGGGCAGGCAAAGACCTCGTTTCGGCACTGGCTTCTGGTATGCTCACCATTGGGCCAAAGGTGGGCGGTGCAATAGATGGTGCGGCCAAGATTTTCTCCTGGGCGTATGACAACGGGTTGACGCCGCAGGAGTTTGTCGATGAGATGAGGCAGCGGGGCCAGCTTATTATGGGTATCGGGCATTGTACCTATTCGGTGGAGAACCCGGATATGCGGTCAACCATCTTGAAAAAATATGCCCGCAAGCATCTGCCCAGTACCGAGTTGCTGGATTACGCGCTTGAGGTTGAGAAGATTATGATCCAGAAGAAGAGTAGTCTTATTCTCAATCTGGATGGTTGTATCGCGGTTATCTTTCTCGATTTGCTGCGGTTTAGCGGGTTGTTTACGCGCGATGAGGCAGATGAGTATGTGCAGATGGAGTGTCTCAATGGTCT
>CAYFVX010000427.1:0-4654 GCA_964346425.1 uncultured Chloroflexaceae bacterium
CTCCCCAACCCCTCTCCCATCCAGGGAGAGGGGCTTCCGGCACCCCTTCCCATGCGCGTGAAGCGAAGCGGTTTGCCGCTTTGCAAAGCGGGGGATTGGGGCTGCGCCCCAATGGGAAATATGCGTGAGCTTCATGCGCATGGGGAAAACATTCGCCACACCCCGTTGTAAAGCCACAGCTATGCGCCGCAGGCGTATAGCTGTGGCTTTACTCTGTTTTGCTATGCGACCCAATACCACGCAAACATGTGGGTGCCTGGCGCAGGGTGAGCAAGAGCTGTCGAACTTTCTCATATTCCTTCGCGATTTGCTGGATGCGCTCAGATGTCTGGTCAAGGGTATCTGTATGTGTCATCTGCTCAAGTTCTTTGCAGAGGGTTGCCAGTCGCAAGGCACCTATCTGGGCAGCATTGGATTTTAGGGAGTGGACCGCTATCTGGCATTCTTCTGGCTGGTTATTCACAATGGCATCTTGCATAGTACGCAGAAGTTCGTCTGCATCGGCAACAAACATGTCTATCATTTCCCTCGGTACGTCCGGCTGGTCATCTCCCATCACAGCAAGAAACTGTTGAAAGACAGTCGTATCTAACACCTCTTCGGTGGTGGCTGGCAGTTGCTCGGTGGTGAAAGCATGTGGTTCTGGTAGCTCCTTCCCTTCTGCATGCTCTTCTGCTCTGGTGTTGCCCACTGCCCGTTGCCACTCTGCGGGCAATCTGATAGGGCATGCTGATGGGGGAGGTTGCTGTGCTGCTGGTTGCTCTGCTGCCTGGATACTGCGTAACGCATGCACCAGTTGTTCTACTTTGATAGGTTTGGTGAGGTAGTCGTTCATGCCAAGCGACAGGCATGTATCACGATAATCTGCCTCTGCATGCGCTGTGAGGGCGACTATCCAGGGTTGTTGGGCGGCTGGCAGGAGGGTACGAATATGGCGGGTTGCTTCTATGCCATCCATGTCTGGCATCTGGAGGTCCATGAGCACAACATCATACCTGGTCTGGCGGACGGCTTCTATGGCTTCCATTCCATTGGATGCGACATCGGCCTGATAGCCTATCCGTTCAAGCAACCGCAGGGCAACTTTCTGATTGACGATATTATCTTCCACCAGCAGAATACGCAAGAGACTGGTCACGGCCGGTGGAGCGTAGTCGGCGACGGAGGTGGCGGTCATGTTCTCTCTGGTCATCAGGTGGGATTGGATGGCTGGCTCACCAACCGGGGGAGTTTTGTAGTGGGGGGGAGCATCTGGTGTGCCTTGTGGGAGGGCAACAGCAATGGTTACTGAGAAGGTTGAGCCTTTGCCTTCGGTACTTTCAACAGCTATCGTTCCGCCCATCATTTCTGCCAGTCGTTTGCTAATCGCCAACCCCAGACCACTTCCACCATATTTGCGCGTGACGGAGGTATCAACCTGGCTAAACGCTTGAAAGAGGCGGTTGATATGTTTTTGTGCAATGCCAATGCCGGTATCTTGCACGACAAAGGAGAGCATCTGTGTCTTTTGGCTTGCCAGTTGCTGCGCATTCTCGCTGGTGGTTGGCTGGTTGAGCAGGGCAATGGTGAGCGTGATTTCGCCGTGGGTCGTAAATTTGACGGCATTGCTGAGCAGGTTGACAAGTATCTGGCGCAGGCGGTTCAGGTCGCCAATGACTTTTTGGGGGATATGCGGGGTGAAGGTATAGGAGAGTTTGAGTTGCTTTCTGGCGGCTTCCAGGGCAACCAGGTCGAGGGCTTCTTCAATACATACCCGCAGGTCAAAGGGGTGCTGTTCTATTTCCATGCGGCCGGATTGAATACGTGCGTAGTCCAGCACGTCATTGAGGATATCCAGCAATGATTCGCTGCTCTGCAGGGTTGTTTTGACGTATTCGTGCTGTTGCTGATCAAGCGAAGTATCAAGCAGCAAAGTGCTCATGCCAATGATGGCATTGAGGGGGGTGAGGGTTTCGTGGCTCATGTTTGCCAGAAATTCCGATTTGGCACGGGTTGCGGCTTCGGCGGCTCGCCATGCCTCTTGCAACTCTTGCGAAGTACGCCGGTATTCGGTCATATCCCACATAACGACTACAGTGCCAGCCAACTGACCTTCGGCGTCATCAAAGGTGGTACGGGAAACAATAAAGTCACGCTGTCCGCCATCGGCACATTGAACGAGTTGTTCATACATTTCAACACCTGAGCTTGCCACAGAACGTTTCCAGGGACGCAGAGCGAGCGACTCTAGCCTGGTGGAAATGTCCGAGTTGATTTGTGCAAGCGTGCGTCCAATAATCCGTTCTTTGGGCAGGCCAATGATTTTTTGGGCAAACAGGCGGTTGCATCCCAGAAAATGCCCGCGGGTATCTTGATAGAATACTGGTTGCGGGATGGTGTCGAGTAAGGTGGTCAGAAAGTGCAGGTTGGTACGGAGGGCTTCTTCTTTTTGCTTGAGTTCGGTGATGTCTGTGTACGTGCCAAGCAGACGTACTGCTTTGCCTTGCTGGTTTATGGTCGTTGAACCACGGGCGATGAACCAGCGGATACTACCATCTTTGTGCAGCATACGGTGCTCTATTTCATAGGAAGCTATTTCGTCCTTGATAGCCGGGTGGGTGTAGGCGATCATTGCCAGCATATCATCTGGATAGACGAGGCTCACCCAGGTATCAAGCGAGTCGGGCAGTTCGTGCTCGCGGTAGCCAAGCAGTGCTTTCAAGCCTGGTGCCAGGTAGACTTGATTGGTTTGCAGGTTCCATTCCCAGATGCCAACTTTTGCGGCGCGAATGGCTTGCGCATAGCGTTCTTCGTTGGTCACTAAAGCCTGTTGCGCATGCTGAAGTTCGGTGATATCACGCACAATGCCACCTACAAATCGTTTTTTCTCCGTCTGGAAGGGAAAAATGAGTGAATGAACGACGCGATTATTGCCATCTGGTCGTTGAATGAAGCGATCAAACCATTGTTCAACCAGTGGTTCTTGCACACTTTGCAGCGAACGGAGGATTTTGCCACGGGCATGGTTATAAGCAGCGGGGGTTTTGCCGGTGGCTGTTTCCAGCCAGAATTGTACATCCCAGGCAGCATGACCGGTGACCTGTGAACTGCTCAGGCCGGTTATGCGTTCCATGCCTGCATTCCAGGCAATAATGTTTCCATGCTGGTCTATCAGTACCAGACCATCCCAAGAGTTTTCAAAGAAGCAGAGGAATTTTTGCTCACTTTCGCGGTCGGCGGTTTCGACGCGGCTGAGGTTTTTGACATGTTCTTCCAGGTCTGCAATCCGCTGGCGCAGTCGCGTATTTTCTTGTTGCAATGCTTTCAAAGAATCGTTCTGCATAGTTGCTGCGTTCTCCTGTGCTGGTTGTTGCTGGTTGTAGAATCGGCAAAAGGGTCATGGTCCAATCCCTCGCGCAAAGAAAGTCAGGCTCTCCGTATTTCCAGAGCAACAAGAATTCCTTGTTATGAGTATACGCGGGAAAGCAGGCACAATCAATAGGGGAACGTGCTTTTTTAACGGTTTTTTGACCTTAGTAGAGAAATGTCTACCGTATCTCCACCGATGAAGAATGCGCAAATGTATGGTATACTATGCACGAAAGCTATCACATGAGCATGATATGGATATTCACAAGAGTTCCCAAATCAGCCATAGTCAATCAGTCCTGTTGTAGGAGGAAGAAGAAGCATGTCTGATAACAAATCCTCATCAGGTATGTCGGATGAGAAGGCCGCCCGGCTGGCGGCTATCCGTGCTGCCAATGCCGCTAAAAAAGGAGACGGTGAGGAGGCACAATCAGCCGAGACATCATCGGAAAAACCCGCCGAGGCTGGTTCAAGTATGTCGGATGATAAAGCCGCGCGGCTGGCGGCCATTCGCGCTGCCAATGCCGCTAAAAAAGGAGACGGCGAAGAGGCACCACCAGCCCAGGCAGAAGAAGAAAAGCCCGCCCAAAAAGGCGGCAGTTTGTCTGAGGATAAGGCTGCAAAGCTGGCAGCCATTCGTGCTGCCAATGCTGCCAAGAAAGCCGGCGCAGATGATACGCCCGCGGCTAAACCTGCCGCACCAGCAGAAAAACCCGCTGCACCTGCGGCCAAACCTGCACCAGCAGCCAAACCTGCTGCGGCCAAAGCAACTGCAGAAGATCAGTCAACTCCATCATCCCGACCCGCTACGGCTAAGGGGGTTCTTTTGCGAGTGGTAGCCGGGGCTATTATCGGGGCGATTTTCCTGGTGTTGTTAGGCACGACCACCATGCACTATCAATCGCTGGCTGTTGCCACCATGTTTGGTGCATTATTTGGGGCGGTGTCGGGCTATGTGGCCGGTCTCTGGCCGCCAACACCGGGTGACGAAACAACTGAGTAGCCAACCGTTTGCGTCTGGAGGTTGCCCCTCAACAGGTTTCACTTGTAACAAGTAGGGGTTTGCCGTCGGCAAACCCCTACTTGTTACAAAGCGACAAATGCACGTAGCCGCGAGCCACGGCTTTCCCGTCATCGGGTTACGAGGGAATTGTGTTCCCTGTCATCGTGTTTAAAAGGTTTTGGGGGAGTTGCCCTACTACCTTTCAATGAAGCCTTGCTTACCGCAAGGGGTGGGGTGGCTTTCGCCCCCACATGTGTAGACTTTTTTGTAAACCGCTTTGCAAAGCGGTTGCGAGATACTGTA
>CAYFVX010000428.1:0-4653 GCA_964346425.1 uncultured Chloroflexaceae bacterium
GCGCATGGGAAGGGGTGCCGGAAGCCCCTCTCCCTGGATGGGAGAGGGGTTGGGGAGAGGGTGAAAGCGCGGTGGAATACCCGTTACGTTGATGCCTATGGGACGGCGTCCCCTCACGCTCCCCTGGTTCAACTCCGTTGAGGATACTCCACGGTATTCTGTGGTGCTACCGACGGACCTATGGGCAGATTCCGCGGTTACAAACCGCGGCTACGATACGCTCCAACGCTCCAACGCTCCAACGCTCCAACACTCCAACGCTCCAACGCTCCAACGCTTCAACGCTCCAACGCTGCAACACTTCAACGCTCCAACGCTCCAACGCTCCAACGCTCCAACGCTCCAACGCTGCAATGCTCCAACGCTGCAATGCTCCAACGCTCCAACGCTCCAACGCTTCTACCCCCCTGCGGCAACAATCACCGAGCGCTGCACCAGGTTGACGAGAGGTGTTGGGATAAGGCCAAAGACAATTGTGCCGATGACCGCGATGGCGATGCTGATGGTCAGGCCATAGTTCATGATGGGCTGGATCTCGCGTACCGGCTCTTCCATAAACATACGCACAATAATGCGCAGGTAGAAGAAGGCAGCGATGGCACTGGTCAACACGCCAATGATGACCAGGATGCCCATATTTGCCTGCAACGCGGCGGCGAATATGGCAAACTTGCCGAAAAAGCCCGCAGTGGGCGGCACACCAGCCAGCGAGAGCATAAAGACGGCCATCGCCAGTGCCAGCCCACTCTGCCGCTTTGCCAGTCCAGAGAAATCATCCAGGCTCCAGGCAGCTTCCCCCCGCTGTTCCAGCGCAATAATCACCGCGAAGGCTCCCAGGTTGGTCAGCGTGTAGGCGAAAATGTAGAAGAGAAACGCCTCGGTGCCCGTGTTGCTGGCGGCCATAATGCCAAGCACGATGTAGCCGGCATGCCCGATGCTGCTGTAGGCCAGCATACGTTTGACGTTCGTCTGGCTTAGTGCGCCAATGTTGCCAATAATCATGGTCAGGGCTGCCAGCAAGCCCATAATGGGCATCCAATATTCCTGGAAGGCTGGCAGCGCAATCAGCAGCACGCGCAACATGGCGGCCAGGGCAGCCCCTTTGGTGCCTACCGACATAAACGCGGTAACGGGGGTGGGGGCCCCTTCATACACATCGGGCGTCCACATGTGAAAGGGTGCCAGCGCAATCTTGAAGCTGAAGGCAATCAGCACCATCGCGCCACCTATCAGCAACAGCAGGTTATCGCTGACAGTGTCAAAGCGAACTACCTGGCTGATTTCGACCAGATTGACCGTGCGGGTTTGCCCATAGATGAGCGCAATGCCATACACCAGAAAGCCAGCCGCAAACGCGCCAAGCAGCAGGTATTTCATTGCGGCTTCTTCCGAAGCGAGGCGTGGGTAGGCAAAGGCGGTCAGGATATAGAGCGTGATAGAGAGCAGCTCAACCGCCAGGAAGAGCATGATAAGGTCGGTGCTCTGGGCCAGCAGGACCATTGCGCCGGTGGCAAACATGATGAGCGAGTAGTATTCGCCCTGCTCGATATCCTGGCGCGGCAGATAGTCCAGCGAAATAGCGATAGTGATGATACCTGCCAGCAGGAAGATCCAGGTCAGCGTCAGCGCAAAGCTATCGAAGACCACCATGCCACTGAAAGCAGCCTGTTCAACCAGCGGCGCAGGCGATGCGCCCACCACAAAAGCGACCATTCCTGCGACCAGCAAGCCGGCCATTGCCAGATAGCCAGTCATTCGTTTGTTGTCTGCTGGTATGAGAAAGAGGTCAACCAGCAAGAGGGCGGTTGCCCACCCGAAAACCGTAGACATGGGTGCGATAATTGCCATGTCTATGATAGGAAATTCCATGAATTGCTCTCCCGTGCATTAGTACAGTCCAGCCACGGCTGATGACATGCTTTCGACCAGGTGGGCAATACTGCCCTGCATCTGTGCAAAGAACAGATTGGGATAGACGCCGATAATGACTATCGGAATAATGAGCAGCACCAGCGACACGAGTTCGCGGGTGTCCAGGTCTTTGAGATTTTTGTTTTCCGGGTTGGTGAGTTCGCCCATAAACGCGCCACCAAACATGCGGAGCAGGTAGACGGCGGCGAGGATGACACCCAGCACGGCAAAACCGAGGTAGGGCCAGCCCAGGTCGGGCGCGATATACGCCCCCTGCATGATGGTAAACTCACCGATGAACCCGTTGAGGCCCGGCAGCCCTGCCGAGGAGAGGACTATGACCAGCGTGAGGCCACCATAGATGGGCATGGCACTCCAGAGGCCACCATAGTCTTTAAGTTCGCGGGTATGCCGTCGTTCATAGATGATGCCCACGACGTAGAAGAGGGCACCGGTGCTGAGGCCGTGGTTGATCATCTGCAAGGTTGCGCCACTGATACCTTCCACATTCAGCGCAAAGATGCCCAGCACAATGAAACCCATATGGCTCACTGAAGAGTATGCCACCAGCTTTTTCATATCACTCTGCGCAAAGGCAACCGCCGCGCCATAGATGATGCCGATAATCGCCAGGATAGCGATAGCCGGGGCTGCCCAGCGTGAGGCTTCCGGGAAGAGCAGCAGGTTGAAGCGAATAATGCCATAGGTGCCCATCTTCAGCAACACGCCAGCCAGGATGACGGAGCCAGGCGTGGGTGCCTGCACGTGCGCATCTGGCAACCAGGTATGGAAGGGCCAGAGCGGTACTTTGATGGCGAATGCCAGGAAAAATGCGCCGAACAGCCAGCGAGCCATGGTGGTATCCAGCAGCAGGGTGCCATTTTGCAGGCCAGCCGCAATCTCAAGCAGGTTGAAGGTGTTGCCCAGCATTGACAGCACGATAATCGCCACCAGCATCAACACCGAGCCGGCAAAGGTATACAGAAAGAACTTGACGGCGGCGTAGATACGGTCGCTACTGCCCCAGATGCCGATGATGAATGCCATTGGGATGAGTGAAAATTCCCAGAAGACATAGAAGAGAAACAGGTCTTGCGCAACGAAAACGCCCAGCATCGCCGTTTCGAGCAGCAGCATAAGAGCCTGGAAGATGCGCACCTGTGAGGTGATAGATTGCCAGGCCGAGAGGATGGCGATGGGGGTGAGGAAGGTAGTGAGCACGATCAGCCAGAGGCTGATACCATCCACAGCAATAAGATAATTGATGCCCCAGGAGGGAATCCACTGGTACGACTCCATGAATTTCATGCCGACATCGGTTTGCATGGGTCCCATAAAGGCCGATGGCAATGCCAGCGAGATGACAAAGGTTACCGTCGAGATGCCGAGGGCTACCTGCCGATAGAGCGTATCGTTTCCGCGAGGCAAGAGCACCAGCAGCAACGCGCCCAGCGTTGGCAACCAGAGAATAATGGAGAGCAAAGGTATTCCTGATTGGTTCATAGTCTCCCGTCTCTATCTTTTACAAAGTCAAGAAGTATCCAACGACCACGACCACGCCAATGAGAAATGCCAGCGCATAGTTGCGCAGGTAGCCCGTCTGCAAAGCACGCACGCTGGCAGACGCTCGCATGAATGCCCGACCAACCCCATTGACCATTCCATCTATGCCCTGTGCATCGAAAATTTTGGCGAGAAACGCCGCCAGTTGGCGAAAGCCCGGCACGACGAGATATTTCTCGTAGATTTTATCGAAGTACCAGGCATTTTCCAGCATTTCCCAGAGGTCACCAGTGTAGTGGTAGAGTGGGTCACGGGTGCCAACCTGCAACTTCGATTCGTTGTTGAGGTAGTACCGCCAGCCGGCATAGGCTGAGCCGATGGCGAGCAAGGTGGTAATCACCGCCAGGCCAAGCTCTTTCGCGCCAAATTCGTGCGCATGGGTATGCAACACTGGTTCGAGCCAGTGGGTGAGCCAGTGCAGCCCTGGCAGGTTCATCGCGCCAGCCAGCACCGAGCCAACGGCCAGAATGATCAGCGGAATGGTCATAAACTTGCCACTCTCGTGGGGATGGTAGGTATGGTCTCGTTGATTTCCAAAGAACACCATCGAGACCTGGCGTCCCATATAGAACGCGGTGGTGAGCGATGCCAGCAGGAGAATGGAAAAAACGGCCAGATTGTTTCCCGTCAGGGCAGTGGCGAGAATTTCATCTTTGCTCCAGAAACCAGCCAGCGGAAAGATACCTACCAGTGCAGCCGCACCTACCAGGTAGGTCCAGTAGGTAGTGGGCATATGTTCACGCAGGCCGCCCATTTTGCGCATGTCCTGGTTGTCGTGCGCACCGTGGATGACGGAGCCACTGCCCAGAAAGAGCAATGCCTTGAACACGCCATGCGTGAGCAGGTGGAAAATTGCGACAGCGTAGGCTCCCAGACCAGCCGCAGCAACCATGTAGCCAAGTTGTGAGACGGTGGAATAGGCCAGCACTTTTTTGATGTCGGTCTGTGAGATAGCCGCCGTTGCTGCCACCAGTGCCGTCAATGCGCCGACCCAGGTGACCCAGCCGAGCGTGGTTGGTGAAAAGATGGTATGCGTGCGGGCTATCAGGTAGACGCCAGCCGTCACCATGGTAGCGGCGTGGATGAGCGCGGAAACCGGTGTCGGGCCTGCCATAGCGTCGGGGAGCCAGACGAAGAGCGGTATCTGTGCAGATTTGCCGGTGACCCCAATGAGCAACA
>CAYFVX010000429.1:0-4627 GCA_964346425.1 uncultured Chloroflexaceae bacterium
CCCCACAGCATATGCGGGGTTGGTTCATCAAGCAAATCAGCCGTCAACAGGTCAACGCGCAGGCTATCCGGGTCTTTCGCCGTGACGGTCATAGAGATACCTTGCTGGTTGCTCCATTCCTGCGCCAGCATACGCACCATCGCCAGCGCTTCACCGGTTTCGGTGGTCCACAAGGCCAGCGTAGGCGAGGCGGGCAGCGTTGCAGACAAGGCGAGCGTGCGGCTCATCTGCGTGGTCGGCGTGAGCGTGGCGGTGGCGGTGAGTGTGGCAGTAGCTTGCCCGTGCGTGGGCGTCAATGGGACGGTCGAGCGTGCTGGTGCATCGGCGGTTGCGGTAGTCGTCACCACCACCGTTGCTGGTGATGGCGTGGCTGGCTGTGTCGCCGGCTGGCTGGCGCAGGCCGCCAGCAGCAGCAATAGCAGGGCAAGGGCGGCAAGCAGGTTGGTGGTGGGGGGGGTGTGGGTCATGTTCCCTCTGCCGCAGTAGGATAAACTGAACAGGCAAACCAGAGATATTCAAACGTGTTTGCATCTTTGTTGCTGACACTTTCAAAATACGCACAATCAATCAGGGCAAAAGCCCTCGTACCTCTATCATACCAATACGTTTTCGTCCTACGACGTAGCTCTTCAATCAGTTCATCCTGACTCAACTTCCCCTTCTCCTGAAGTAAATCTTGCACCATTGCTATGGCATTATTCACTCTATTAATAAGAGCCTCACGCCAGCGTTCTTGCATACCGAAGAGCCAGAGGTAGTTATCGAGACGTTTTTGCTGCTGGACATCGTCACTATGCAGAATCAAATGCAAGCCTTCGGCTGTCCGTACAGGCCGAAATTCATAGGTTGCATGAATGGGACGCAAGTAGGGATGAAACCATTCGGCCGTCTGGTCATCGGCGTCCTGGGTCAACGGCACTTTGTCGCGTTTGCCATTTCTGCCTCTATTACATGTTTGACAGAGAGGAACAAGATTCCACAGTGAACAAGCCAGAAAAGGAAACCTGGATTTGGGATAAAAGTGATCAACATCGCTATTATCCAGACTTCCATCACAGGCAGGACACACTTTGACCCGTGTATTTTTTTGCAGATAGGCGTTTATGAATGCAGTTCTGTGAAAATGTTCGCGGGAACCATCTTGTTTCCGCATACGATAGCCGATACCTGTCAAAAAGTTGGGAGTGTAAAAGCTTTCAAAGAACCCACGTACCGCATTTCGTATGTCTTCAAGTTGATCATCCAGCAACGCTATTCCCATAAGCCTGCGATTTCCTGCGGCAGATTGTTCGGTAAACTGCTGCGTGAAGCACACATCATTTTCAAACGCTGCGAGCAGTTGTGTTTTCAGTGCGGGATCGCACGCTGCTATGACATGCATATGCTCAAGCATTGGTTTGCGTAGTCCGCTTATCTCATCGGTATCATGACAGAATCGGCGTATCCATCTCTTGTCTATACGCAGATCTCGCAGGAGTGCAACAACCCATTCAAACGTCACCTGCTGTGGTGTCGTTGTGGGTTGACACAACGCAGTGAGCAACCGTCGTTGCAATTGGATAATCCAATCCATTTGTTCATGGCAGTCCGGGGGATCAATTTTGTGTAGCATTCAGTTCCATCCACTTGAGACGTAATTCAGCATGATAGTAGCCTGCACCCGTGGCGAGGATAAGGCGTTCGAGTTCGTCTTTTTGCTCGGGCTTCCATTCGTGTCTGATACGGTCCTTGATGTATTCGATAGAACGTTTGCCCTGCCTGTTTGCGGCAAAAAAGACATGCACCATTATCTCGCCCGGATCAGCACCAAAGGTCGGAATAGGAGCTTCGTCCAGAACTTCCGTCAACCCGGTCTCCTTATCCTGGCGCAAAACAATAATCTCCTCGCTCAACACGTCCGTGAGCGCGATACTGGAATGGGTAGACAGGACAATTTCACAGGGATCATGTTTCAGGCTACTGTGAATGATATCCACAATCTCACGTTTCCAGTAATCGTTGAAATGCGTTTCGGGTTCATCGAGAATGATGAGTGCGTTTTCCTGCCCTTGCAAAACGTAGAGGAGTGCAATGCGGCTCAGAAACATACGCTCACCATCACTGAGCCAGTCATAGAGCAGCAGGTCATCTACATTGCGCTTGCGCAAGGTAAGCATGACATCGAGCAACCAGCCTTCCTGTTTCCAACGCATGAGTTCGTGAAAGACCGCAAACACCTCGGCATCTTCTCCACCAATTGCCGCAAACAGAGCTTCGGCAGTGGTACGGGAAGAATCTGTACGGGCAGGCGAGCGCAGGTCAAAAACAAGCAACCGCCCGTCGCCTGGTTCTGGCTCCCGCACCACCCGTGTTGCCAGGTGGTAGAGCCGGGTGAGTTGTGCAACCCGCGGCGTGTTCCAAAGCTCTGGACGAAAGACCATACGCAGGCTGAGAGTGACGGGCCAGAGCCAGCCTACTTCGTTGAAAATACCGCGTAGCCCTTCCTGGCGTCTATCATTTTGCACTGCCTCGTCAATCGCTGCAACAAAACGCTTTTCTGCCTGTTTGTCTGGCATCTGGCGAAAATCTGTTATCGCCTGCTGCAAAGCCACGGCACAGAGCGCAAGTTTCAGATCATCAGACGAAACAAACAACCCGATGCCGGATATTTCCCGCATCGCCGGCAACAACGATTCTCGCTGTGTTTCTGCTGTCTGTTGCGGCTGTCTGCCTGGCTGTTCTCGCTGATACAAGCGGTCCTGCAGCTCGTTCCAGTCAACCGGTCGTTCCGGTTGTTCAGGGTTTTGCGTATACGTTTCATCCAGATAATCGTTCAGTTCACGATGCGCCGGGGCAAAGAGATCGAACCACGATTCGGCTGCCCCGGAGGTATAGGCGAGCACCACACCGGGCAGCAGCGACACAATTGTTCCCGATCCAGGCAAATTATCGCCACGATATTCGCGCAGTTTTGCACATTCGACCGGGTAAAAAGGCTCCTCATCTTCGTCTTCCTCATCTTCGTCTTCATACTCATCTGCAAATTCCATCTCTTGCCACGGGGTATCCTGGGGCAGAGACTCGGCAAATTCGATCAGTTTTGTTGCCGATGATTTTGTGTTCGGATGGTAGAGATAGATCGTCCGTGCTTTGTCGTCCGCTTCCAGATCATACGCCAGGGTCACCGGGAAGGCAGGCAGAGATCGCCGTTCAAGCGCAAGAAAAACCTCCGTCAGTGCCTGCAGCAGACGGCTCTTGCCAGTGCCATTGATACCCACAATGAAATGGATGGAATACGCCCGGTCTTGCAGTATTTCATCTTTGCCAAAGGTTATCCAGATATCTTTCAAGGGCGGTAGGTTTTGCAGATGCAGGTAGCGCAACCTCATGAATACTGCTCCTCCAATGCTTGCAGGTCGTCATCCCGCGAGTCGTCATCAGGAAGCAGTCTGCGATAAGCGGTGGGGTAGAAGGTGACAGTCCCATCTGGACGGATAGGCATGCTGACCTGCGCAACGACGCCGGTGGCTGCCAGCAATTCCAGACCCTGACGCTGCAAACGTGGCGAGAGTGGCGAAAAGCCATTCTGCAGAGGTGGCGGGGTCGTCATATAACCGTCTGTAGCGAGGACAGCCTGCAACATCCGCTGCTGCTCGTTGCTCATGTCTGCAACCAACACTTCGCGTGCCTGCATATCCATCTCGGCCGCAGCAACGCCTGGCTCTGGTGTCCGTGGAGTGGAACGACCTTTGAGCATCAAGTCACGTTCCAGCGCCTCCATAGAAAGCATCTCCGCGTGTTCTTCACGCCACGCCGCAGTGAGCTCGCCGGTGAAAGCACGGGCCAGGAGGGATTGGAAGAGGTTATCAATGTGCTGGCACGAATTTTCATGCCTCATTTCTAACTGGCGAATTTCACTGACCTTGCTTGCAAAATCATCCTGAAGTTCTTTGGGCGGTAAAAAAATCTGTAGAGCCTCAATGTCCTGCAATCCAAAACCAGGTTTTGTTTGTCCATATTGACCTCTATGTATCTGCATTTGCCCGCCGGTTTTATGTGCAAGAAAAGCAGAGACAAACGTTGGATTAAGCACTTCCTCTTGCAACCGCACAATTGCAACATGCTGACTTACATAAGCATCACCTATGTCATATGGAGCTACGGCTACCTGACCAATAACTCCAGTAATCGAGAATAACAGATCACCAGGCTTTATTTTGGCACGTCTGGCTTCAGAAGTCTCAGGTGGAATAACACAAGAAGCATGACTTAGATCAAGTCCCAAACCGGCTAAATCCTGCACTCGAATAAACTTGGCTCCCTTTGAGGCATAATACTTTGCCCATCCTCTGGATCCCGAGGTTAAAAAAACGATATAATTACCTAGTGGCTTTTGTTGCCACCTCATAGGATTCTCAACCGGATCACCAAACATTTCCTGAAACAACGCAGGCAACAACTGCTGCGCACGCTCATTTGCCTGCTGGCGTAGTTTGCGTATTGCATCCGCTTCCCGCAGTATCTCTGCAATGCGGCGTTGCTCGCTGATGGGGGGCAAGGGAATGGGAAGAGTATCAAAAAAAGAAGGGGCTATTCTCGGTAAATTTGCCCCTGTTGCAACCCGGCCTACTTGCTGGACAATACGTTC
>CAYFVX010000430.1:0-4626 GCA_964346425.1 uncultured Chloroflexaceae bacterium
GTTGAGCGAATGCTTTCCTGGGTCGTATTCGCTATCGGCGAGTTTTGTCTCTCGATCGTCTTTTCTGGTCGAGAAACACTCGATGATGCTGCATTCTGATAGTTGTTTTCGCCACAACCTGCCAGCAAGCCCAGGAGGAGGGCAGAATACATAAGAAGAAGGGCGATTGGTTTTATTGGTAACACGCTTAACCTTCCAAACATCGAGCGGCTATTCCAAGATTTTTGAGTGTCTGACGAATTTCGTTCTGGTAGGCCATATTCATGATGATGACAACATCTGGTTGATAGGTTTGAAGAAATTCGGGTGGAACGATCTCTTGCCCTGTCCCGGTGATATATTTTCCCTGTTTGCGTGGATTGATATCTACCACGTATTCGATCTGGTCACGGTTTTGGAGTGTATTCAAGAACATTATGCCTTTTGAGCCAGCTCCCCAGACAACTGCTTTTTCTCCTTTGCGGGCAAAGGTTGCAAGTTGTTCATTCCATTCATTGACCTTCTGGCGATAATGGTTTGCAAATACCTCAATATCAGCACGCATTTGTGCAAGACCTTCCCATGAAGAGCTATCGGTTGCAGACTGGTTGGTATTGGATGAATTGGCTACAATGGAGAGGAACTGACCGTTGAACTCCTCTCGTACTTCTTCAACATGGTAGCCATTGGCAGCAAAGACGTAGGAGAGTGAGCCAGGGCTAAAGTAGGAACAATGCTCGTATATAATATCATAGATCGAGAGATCATGAAACATGAAGAGGGCATTGGGAACTTCAAAAAAGAGGAGAGTCGAAGATTTGGTTTCGATTGCTTTGCGAATATTTTGAAGCATTGTGGACGGCAAAGGGATATGCTCCAGTACATGGCGGCTACAGACCACATCGGCAGGATAGTCTGTATACTTTTCGGAGTACATATCCTGGACAAATGAGACACGTTCGGATGTCTGATGATTTTCCTGATCTGGATTATAGCTTGGGTCGAAACCTATGCCACGATTATTCCCTAGTTCACAAAGTGAGATCAAAAAATCCCCCTGCCCACTGCCAATTTCGATGATGTCTTTGTTGCGGATGTCATAGTCTTCAACCAATCGTTTTGCCAGCGATTGCGCATAGCTCTGAAAGGTGGGGGAAAAGTGGAGCGAGTTCTCATAGGTCTGGTTATAGGTCATCAGCGATGGGTCAAAGATGGTATTCCACCCATGTCCACATTGAGGACAAAATGCCAGAGCGATGTCACCACGAGCAGCCTGGACCGCTTCTTCACGAGTTGCCCAGAGGACATTGCAGAGTACTGGCACAGCAGGTATTTCAAGCATGTGTTGAACATCGGACGATGAGCAGACCGGACATGTTTTTTGCATGATGTTTCACTTTCTCTCTGTTACTTTCTCTCGAATTGTCTGGTTTCCCGCCTTGCCAGATAAAGATGGGGCGGAAACCAATCTTCAGGCACAGCATGCGAGGCAAAGCCAGCGCGGATATTCCCCTCTTCTCTGAGATGCAAGTAGGGATTGGGGTGCATGGTACAAAGCAGTTGAGTATCCCAACAGGCATGGTTTTCCGGCACATAGACCGTCAATCCAGAGTTGGTCACGAATGGAACAACAGAGGCCGTTGAGTGGGTATGAAAACCACCTCGTTCTCCTGCTTCAAGCACAAACGGTCCCTGGGTAAAAAGGCTGTATCCCAGATAGCTTGCAGAGAAGAAGAGCGATAGGAACAGTGCAGTGCGGGCCATTTTGAATATCTTCGGTTCGGAAAACTTGCTGAGAGCCAGGATAAAAGCACCAGCCGCAAGAATCCAGAAGCTCGTTTTTGCCATGTGGGGAGCAAGACGCAGAAAAAACCAACATGCCAACCAGATAAGCGGTGGCAAAAGGAGAAGCCACAGCGATGACGGAACGTTTTGCTGTCCTCCAGCAGCAAAGAACACCAACGCAACAGCCACCACGATCAAAAGGGAAGGAACCACAATATCAAGGATGATAGTTGCAGGTTGCATTCCTATCTGCCCCAACCAGGATTTGAGCCAATCCTGATATTGACCGGGCGTTGTTGCTGAGAACAGTTTCTCTGGATACTGCGTCCAACTGTGAAGCATAGCAAACTCATACGCAACATACGACCGGGGCATACGCCAGTCTACCGGCACAGAGAACTCCGGGTTGGGGTACACAATATACCCACTGAGTAAAATTCCGCGGACAATCCAGGGACCAAGAATAATACCGCTGACGGTGGCGGTCCATACCAGTAATTTGCCAGTTTCGTGACGTTCTTCCCGCGGGTAACGGACAAACCAGATAATCCAGGCAATTAACGTTGCCGTCAGTCCAAAAAAGAGAAAGGTGCTTTGCACCGTTATCCCAACTGCGGAGAGCGTGGTGATAAAAAATATGCGGTACCCTGACTCAAGTCTGTTCCAGGATGTTTTCAAAAGGGTAAGAAGAAGTTGGCTTGAGATAATGATACCCAATGCATAGATAGGAAAATCTGGCGAAAAGTTTGTTATGCGATACCAACTTACTGCGCTCAAAAGCAAAAGAACCATGAAAAGATGATATATTCGCGACGTGCTACTGGTGCGCAAAACTTTGCTGATGCTCAAGCCAATATGTGCTAGAAGAACCATTAAAAGGAGCGGGTTGGCAAGATGTTGCGCTTTGTGGTGCCACGGACCGGTATCGAGCAGGGCATCATAGAGAAGGGCAGCATTATTCGCGGCAAAAGGCCCATACAGATTACCCAATCCAGGAATGATAGGATAGGTTGATATCCAGCGCACGGCATTCATCTGATATATCGCCATATCCATGTGTTCTGGTTGTCCAATAGAGCGGTTTGCCAACCAGAGCGCAATGAGCAAGACCAATCCATAAAACGGCCACTCTTTGAAAAAAGCTTTATTGATGATATAGCCAATACTGTACCAGTTCCAGAAAAAGCCAACGATGCCAATAATGAAGATGGGAAGCAAAGCTCGCCAGTCAACCGGCCACCAGAGATGCCATATCTGCAGGAGTATGATACTGAAAGCCCATCCCATCCAGAATGAAAGCAACCAGTCTTCAACATACGCACTTTTCAAGCCAAAATGAGAGCGAACGATACTCCCTATGCTGCTGAACAGCACAAATAGTAGAAACCATCCAGAGAGCAGGAGTCCCATTGCACTCAACACGTCTAGCATATCAAACGGTCATGATTTCAGGCGATAGTCCACGCTTTGCAAGATCTTTCTGAATTTCTTTCCGATAAACGGGGTTCATGATGATAACAAGATTGGGCTTATAGGCTACCAGAAAGTCCGGTCCGACGATTTCCTGACCCGTACCAGCCATATACGTTCCTTGCTTATACGGGTTGATGTCAACAGTATATTCAATTTCTTCAGTGATACCCAGCGTTGTCAGGAAAGCCACCCCTTTGGAACCAGACCCCCACAATACGGTTCTCTCACCTTTTTCTTTCCTTGTCCGTAGGGTATCGTGCCAAAATGCTCGCGTTTGCGCGAAGGTTTTGGCGAAATCTTCAACAAGTTGGGCGATCATGTCAAGGTCGTCCTCCAGTTCGGGGAAGTATTTGTTCTGACCATTTTGCGGTCTGGCTTCAATCATAAGATACTGGTCGTCATATTCACGGGCAAGGTCCATGACATCAAATTGTTGTCTGCGAAACAGCCGTGCCAGTGAGCCAGGACTGAAATAGGAACAGTGCTCATAATAGATATCCCAGAATGCAGCCTCTTTGAGAACGCGGGTTACATCAGGTACCTGGAAGAAAATCGTGGTATCTGGTTTCTGGCGGGTTGTGGTGGTTATTTTGCTGAGAAATTCCGCCGTCTGATCAATGTGTTCCAGGGTCATTTTGCAGCAGAGAAAGTCGCATGGGTACATAGCATGTTTTTCCGAGTAGAGTTCGGTTACGAATTTCACCCGGCTGTCGCTTTCACTGCGGCTCCGTTCACTGACATAGCTCGGATCTATGCCAATGCCGCGATTATTACCCAGTTGGCAGAGCAATGTCAGGAATTCTCCTTTGCCACAGCCTATTTCGACAATATCTTTGTCGTGCAGGTCATAGCGTTCGATGAGTCGCTCCGCCAGGTTTTTGGAAAACGTGTTGAATGTCGGCGAAAACCCCTGGGTTTCCTCATACCGCTCAGAGTATTCATGGAGTTCTGGCTGAAAGGCGGTGTTGTAAATAAATCCGCAGGTCTGACAATGCCCCAGACGTAGAGTGCCTTTGGGATAGTTGACTGCTTCTTCTCTGCCTGGGAGCAACAGAACACTGTGGACCGGTACTTGTTCGATTTCATAAAAAACCGATATATTCGATGAGCCACAACTCGGACAGGTGTATGTTTCTGGCATTCTTCTTCGTTCCCTCTCTTTGTTCTTCGCTTTCCTTGCTTTGTCTATCACACGAAACAAACGCAATTTCGATGGGTCTGACGAAACCCTCGCATAATCTCTCAACGTGGGTTCGGATAAGGATACGCTGGCTCTGTCGGTGTTGGCGTCGGTGTTGGTTCATCAACATCTTCTGGTGCCGGAACAAAAGGTATATACGGATCTTTCCCTTTTGATTTCTTGTCTGGAGCTTCCAATGGCTCTATGGA
>CAYFVX010000431.1:0-4626 GCA_964346425.1 uncultured Chloroflexaceae bacterium
CCAACACTTCCTGTTCCTCGGCTGTCCAGGCATGGATGTGCTGCACCTGGGTAAAATAGAGCGTGATAAGTTTCTGATGATGCGCAAATGTCACGCCCCAGGTGGCAGGCATCTTACGCGCCAGCCATGCGAAGTCAGCCGATACAAGCGTCCAGTCTACGGTAGCTCCTGCCAGGACAAGGTCATGGAAACGTGCAGCCGTGAGATTCATATTTTCCTGGTGTCTTTCATCAGGGTTGGTTTCTTGCGGAAGGATACCCACACCGGGCAGTTCCTGCATCAATGCATTGGCAACACGGTGCTGAATCTCCACACGTCTTTGTTCAAGTACTCCGATAACTCTGGTGTATGTCTCACTGAACATCCGTGCCCTCCCGCTTTTGCACTATCACACATGCGCCTGTCTCTTCTTTCCTGTTACTCGTTTTGCTGCAACACACTATTCAACCTGGTCGTCAAACGTGCCTGTTCTTTACTGAGCTGGCGGATCAGGTTGGTCAGTTCACTATTCATTGCCAATACCTCATAGTAAATGGCGGCCAACTGTGGAGGTTCGCATGCACCCATTATCATCCAACAGCCTGGTTCGAGAATACCGGCCCGAACGTTGATCAATACTGCCTCGCTTTCATCCGGTGCATTAAAAAAAAGTTCCCAGGTATTGCTGATGTCGCCGACTTCAAGTTCGCGTATCTGATTGAAAAAAGTATCGCCTTTTGGACCTGATTTGGGCGAAATCAGCGATAAGAATGGCGAGCCGATTATATCCGACCCAAGCATGTGCAGTGCCAAATCGTTGGCTTCCTTGACGTTCCCTTCCAGGTTGCCCACCAGCATAACATCGTGACTCAGTTTGCCGAGAATGTGTGGTATCTTCGTTGTCTGACTCATCCTATTACCTCATTTGCCAATCGAACTGCAGCCCGAGCATCTGGAGCCGTCAGGTCTGCGCCAACAGTTTTATACATACTTGGGGAACGGTTGACCGGTTGTCCACCAAATAAAATCTTGATATTTTTGCCGATAGGCGAGGAACGTATTGCCTGGATAAGATCACGAGCACGCGGGACATGGTTATTCAATGTCACGGAAATAGCCAGAATATCAGCTTTGCGCTCGTTGACCATACTGACCACGTCTTCGACCGGCATATTTGCCCCCAGATAGTAGACATCCCAGCCTTCTATCTCGAAAAAGTCAGCTACCATGCGAATGCCAAGTTCATGCAACTCTCCGCCTATACAGGTGGCAACCAGCGTCTTCCCCAGCGGTGGTTGGGCAAAAACGTGCGCATACAGTTGAGCCATAACGCTCTGGGTTATAGCTGTTGCCAGATGTTCCTGCGCAACAGTAATTTCGTTTGTTTCCCACAATCTGCCGATTTCATGCATAGCTGGCTGGAACACATCCATGTATAAATCGCGGATGTCTATGCCATCATTCAATGCCGTCCGTGCAATGGTGAGTGCCCGACGCCGGTCGCCATCTCGCAATGCCGAAACATAGTCATCATAAATTTGATGGATTACACTCATAGAATTATTGTTCGTACTCACGGATTATAGCCTTCCTCTAAGCCGACGTAATACGTAAAGAATTGCGTGCTGCAAATCATTTTGAATGATAAAACCTTGCAAATCAATGCCAAGATGAACAATTGTTTCTGCGATACTCGGATTGATCCCTACCAGCACAGGCGTGGCTCCGAGCAGACGGATTGCCTGGGACATATTGATAATATGTTCTGCTATGCTGGTATCTATCAAGGCCATACCGGTCATGTCCAGGATAACAAACTGGGCACCAGTAGTGCTGACCCGTTCCAGTAAATCGTCCGTCATCCGCTGGGCCCGCTTGGTACTTATATGCCCGACGAGCGGTAACAACAGGGCGCCATCCCAGATGGGCACGGCAGGAGCAGTCAATTCCTGGATCGTTTGCAGCAGTTGTTTTTGCTCCTCAAGCAATTGCTGCAGCGAGCGATTCTGGCGGCGCTGCTCGCGTTGTGCTTCGGCAAGTTCGGAGGTTAGCTCGATCATTTCTTGCTGAATTTCGTTGACTTCCTGGGATGATGGTTGCCCAATGAGAACGACATGGCCGTTGCACGCATAGCCGCGAAAATCTGCAGTCGTATAGGTTGCATCTGTGCCAAGTGCCAGTTCCCAGGGAGGCGTTGGCGCATGAGCAGGTGCCTGGCGAGCTTCCGCAAAGAAAAGCTCACCTTTGGTCACGACACCGGGATGCAGGAGGTGCAGAAAAGGAAAACCTTCCAGTGGCTCGGTGCTCCATTGATGGGCGGATGTATTGGCATAGACAATACATCCTTCTGTATTACAACAGAGAATAACCTCTGGGAGCAGGTCGCTAAGGGTTGTATCAAGAGGTATCATTTGGGTGACTACATTGTTCATTTCTGTGTTCCACATCTCTGTGAATAATCTTGTCATGGTTGCATTTCTTGCAACAAGCACACGCCAGATGCAGAGGTACCTGGTGGAGACGCCTGGCATACCGCATTATTGTTTCTGCTTGTAGCCAGGAATGTATCTGTGACGGGTGTGGATCATCGTCAACCCAATGTCAGGCATGATATGAGTATCGTTATCATTCCTTTGATATCATAGCTTTGTTCGTACAGGATAATTGAGGAACTATCCTCATATGGCGACGTACTTGCGCAAGCTAGATCTTTCTATTACTGGTGAATTATACCACAATCTTCAATGGAGGTACAGATTCAGGTATGGGCTAAACGTTACAATTTTCTTGCACTGGCGTATGATGGTCTCTCAAAGGATCGGGGGTTTCAGTGCCTGCGACAAGACCTCACAGCCATTTGTGCGCAGCAGTATCAGGTCTTCAATCCGCACACCGCCCCATCCCTCCAGGTAGATGCCTGGCTCGATACTAAACACATTGCCGGCTTGTAAGACACCTTCGCCCTTTCTGCCAAGACGGGGAGCTTCGTGAATATCCAGACCGACCCCATGACCAAGCCCATGCCCAAACGCCTCTCCGTAGCCATCCGCGCTTATGCGGTCACGGGCAAGCGCATCGGCCGCTTCACCCGTCATACCAGGCTTGATGTGGGTTATGGCATATTCTTGTGCTTCCAGGACAAGCTGGTAGATATTCCAGAAACGAGCATCCGGTTCGCCCAGGACAATGGTACGGCTCAAGTCGGCGTGGTAGCCCTGGTAGACTGCCCCCATGTCTATGATAATGGGGCATCCTGTATTCAAGGGAGCATCACCACACTGCGCATGCGGTAGGGCTGCGTTCGTGCCGGAGGCAACGATGATGGGAAAGGCTATCCCATCTGCTCCATGTTCGCGCAGCGCAACTTCCAGCATCCAGGCAGCCTGACGTTCGGTGTGTTGTGGGGTTAGTTCCGGCAATACCGCTTCGAGGGCGGCATCGGTGATAGCGACGGCACGGCGCAGGGTGGCGATTTCATCATCATCTTTTGTTTCACGCAGGCGTTCAACCAGACCTTCCACGGGTAGCAGTTCAACCATCGTTTTGCCATCCTCCTTTCGAAACATGCGGGTCAATCGGGTATGCATGGCAACGGTGACATGGTCAGATTCAAAAGCAATCTGCTGAATGCCCAGTTCGGCCGCAATTGCGGGCAAGACCTGAGCAAGTGGCTTTTCATAGCTAATCTGGTGCAGGGTGAATGATGGAGCCTCCTGGGTTACACGGCTCCGGTAGCGAAAGTCGGTGAAAACCAGGGCAGCGTTTTTGGTGACCAGCAATGAGCCACTTGAGCCACTAAATCCGCTGATATAGCGACGGTTGGCTGGTGCGGTAATCAGGATAGCCTCAAGTTCCTGTTCTTGCAGCAATGAACGAAGGTTCTCAATGCGCTGATTCTTCGATCGAACAATGGTATACAAAATAGCTCCTGTTTTCTTTGTGCTCTAGGTATAGACGCTGGATAGCCGTTGCTCCAGGTCATTCAGCTCGTGTATCGGTTGTTCCACGTCAAACAAAAGGTATTTGCCGGCTTCCCGTGGGAAAGCGTTTTTGGCACTTGCCAGCCGAAAATGGTGGTCTCCGATGAGCGCATATCCATCGGGCACATTCATGTGCCCGGCGACAAGCAACTGTTGTTGTTGGAAATTGTCCGAAAGCTGGCTTATCATTGATTGTACCATGTTGTTGTAGGCTGTGATTCCGATGGTTTCTTCGCATCGGGTAAAGAGTGTATCCCATAGCAGATGAAAGTCAGGGTGCTGACTGGCGATGCTGCCGCGCAGCAGATGATTGAAACGTGGGTCGTCTGCTGGTATCTCAGCACCGAAGTGATTTCTCACCATGTCTGCATAGGAGTCGAAAGAGTTTGCTTCCGCGTAGCGTTGCTGGCGTTCCGCGATGTTGTGGGTTTGCTGGATGCGTTGTTCTGCCCAGTCCAGATATGCCTGGTGGTTCCAGACAAACAGTTTGTGCGCCGTCTGTGGGAGCGTCATGGCGGGTGATGCGCCCGCATGCGTCAGGCTGACGCCGGCAGGGGTGCGCAGGAAAAAGGGCAGGGAATGGAAAAAATTGATGATGGTCTCATAGTAGCCGCCAGCCATGAGATCGTGTGCAAATGTGTAAAGGGTCATTGGTTCGATCATCAGG
>CAYFVX010000432.1:0-4612 GCA_964346425.1 uncultured Chloroflexaceae bacterium
AGCATATCGGTCAATCCTACTAGCAGGATAAGCAGGATACCAACCAGATAGGATTGCTGCGCAATCGCATACCCGGCCGCAATACTCATCAGCACACTGGTATAGGTGAGCATGTCGGGTGATATGCCAATCTGAGCACAGATGCGCCCGAGTGGCAGCGTGATCTGTTCATAAAGCTGGCGGAAGCGTGCCAGCACAGGCATCATTTTTACAGTCTTTTCATGTTCTCTCTGCATGATAGGTCTGGAGCACAATCTCTGTACGTCGGGCAACTTCGGCTTGCGCGACGATAACGTCGGGTCCGTGTTGTTCAATCCAGATGGAGGCAACCGCAGTAGCGGTGGCTCCCGCCTTGAGAATATCGTCTGGACATTCAAGATATGCATGCATAAAACCTGCCATGTAGGTATCACCTGCTCCGGTCAGGTCGCAGGCATCAACTGTAAACGCAGGAAAGAGATACTGCTGTGTGCCATCATCTATGATTGAACCGGCTTCAGCCAGC
Source organism: uncultured Chloroflexaceae bacterium (assembly GCA_964346425.1). Classification (GTDB taxonomy): domain Bacteria; phylum Chloroflexota; class Chloroflexia; order Chloroflexales; family Chloroflexaceae; genus JAAUSY01. The sequence goes on from CAYFVX010000432.1 coordinate 506, forward strand.
GTGATAATCGCAATCGGGCATCCCATCGAGCGCAGCCTGGCACAGGCTGCGTGTGGTTCCTGACATGGGTTGATTCCCGTCAGGATATGTGCTTCGTCTTCACTGACTTTGACCACATGGCAAAGCGCGAAAATATCGGCAACTTCTGGGTAAGAGATGGGTTCTACCACTCCAGCAGCGGTGACCCGCCGCAGAAGCCCCTGGGGATCCAGAAAGAGCGGTGCATCTGTTCCCTCTGCTATGTGCTGTATCAGGGCCGGGGGGGTCTCATGGAAAATAGGCCCGATGAGGATAGCCTCAGCCTGGGGCCATCCATCGGGAAACAACGTGATAGCCCCGGCATTGCCAAGCAGCGACAGGGTGCGGTTTCCCTGCTCATCATAAACCAGATGAAAGCCAGCCGTTTCAGTAGAGATTTCAATATGAGGGGTGACACCGTATGCCTGTAATCGCGCAACCAGGTCTTGCGCATCTGCGGCTCCGACGCGCCCCACCAGAACAGGCTGGTGGCCCAGGTGGGCAAACACAATACTACTGTTTGTGCTGCAGCCAGAAAGAACCCGTCCGTTTGCGGGGGCAGCGGGTTTTTCAATCAGGTCATAGACAGGATTGCCCAAGGTGATAATCTGCTTCATGGATTCTATTGTAGCACAATGGGGCGTATTCGGCTATTTTGCTCTCAGTAACTCCAACGTGGTAAAATACCTGGTGGTAGGGAAAGAATAAGAGTTATGATTTTCGCACTGCTGAAATCGAAGGAGGGAGCAGCGGCGCAGACCTTTGAATCGGCTGGCTGTGATTTGCGCCAGTTTGCCCGAGGGGGTTTGTGCCGTCTATGGTGTCAATGAATAAACGAATACGTGTTGCTATTATCGGGGTGGGCAATTGTGCCTCTTCGTTGGTCCAGGGGGTTGAATATTATCGCCATGTACGTGATGATATCCAGGTCCCCGGTCTTATGCATGTCAATCTTGGGGGGTATCACGTCGGCGATATTGAGTTTTCGGCGGCGTTTGATATAGCTGATGAAAAAGTAGATAAAGACCTCTCGGCAGCAATCTTTGCCGAGCCGAATAATACGTACAAATTTACAGAAGTACCATACATGGGGGTACCGGTTTCACGCGGCATGACCCATGATGGTCTTGGAAAGCAATTACAAACGGTTATTCACAAAGCGAGCCGCGATACCGATAATATTGTTCAAATATTGCGTGATACACAAACAGATGTCGTCATCTCTTTTTTGCCTGTGGGGAGCGAGATGGCAACCAAGTGGTATGTTGAGCAGATTTTAGAAGCAGGTTGTGGTTTTATCAATTGTATCCCGGTCTTTATTGCCAGTCAGGAATACTGGCGCAAACGGTTTGCAGAACGTGGATTGCCGATCATTGGCGATGATATCAAGAGCCAGGTGGGAGCGACTATTGTGCATCGCGTATTGACCTCGCTCTTTCGCGAGCGTGGCGTGCAATTGGACCGCACCTACCAACTGAACTTTGGTGGGAATACCGACTTCTTCAATATGCTGGAAAAAGACCGCCTGGAAAGCAAGAAAATCAGCAAAACAAGTGCTGTGACCAGTCAGGTGGGGGCTGATATTGGCAGTGAGAACGTCCATATTGGTCCGAGCGATTATGTTCCCTGGCTGGGTGACCGTAAGTGGTGTTATATTCGTATGGAGGGGACAACGTTTGGCGATGTTCCCTTAAATCTCGAACTGAAGCTTGAAGTCTGGGACTCGCCCAACTCGGCCGGTGTGGTGATAGATGCCATTCGCTGTATCAAACTGGCGATGGATCGGAATATTGGGGGCGCACTTGATGGGCCAAGTGCTTACTTTATGAAGTCGCCACCACAGCAATATTCTGATAATGAAGCCCACCGCATGACGGAAGACTTTATCTGTGGAAAGGAAACTTCGGAGTAAGGCTATTCACGTGCAACCTTTGAATATTGCGATGTTGAGCGTTCATACCAGTCCCCTTGCCAGTCTGGGTGGCAAGGAGGCTGGTGGTATGAACGTCTATGTGCGCGAACTCTCGCGTGAGTTGGGAGAACGGGGGGTGCGGGTGGATATTTTTACCCGTAATAACCGCGATACGGCCTCGGTCATAGAGTATCTGTCTCCCAACGTTCGGTTGATAAGTCTGCCGGCCGGAGAGATTGTTCTCCACGATAAATACCAGCTTTTGCAGCACCTGCCGGAGTTTGTGCAGCGGGTCATTTCCTTTGCAGAAGAGCAAGGGATTGGCTATAACCTGTTGCATAGTCATTATTGGATTTCGGGCGAAGTTGCCCTGCGTCTGCAACAAAAGTGGCGCATCCCGATTGTGCAAATGTTTCATACGCTGGGCGTGATGAAAAAGAGTATTGCCCGCAGTGTTGAAGAAGCGGAAAAAGAACAACGAATGGCTATCGAACGCCGATTGCTGCAACATGTTGATGCGGTTGTTGCCGCCACACCCCTGGACCGTGACCAGATGATCAACCTCTACCACGCCGATCCTGCAAACATTTCGGTCATCCCGTGTGGGGTAAATCTCCAACGCTTCCAACCGTCGCCGCGTGATACCGCCCGGCATCATCTGAATATTCCTGCAGACGACCATGTATTGCTGGCGGTGGGGCGAATGGAACCGCTCAAGGGGCTGGATTGTCTCATTCGGGCGGCCGCGCTACTCTATCATCGTCATCCTGACTGGCAGTCCAGGCTTCGTGTTTTGCTTATTGGTGGTGCGGCTGAAGGTGAAACTGATGACTGGAATGCCGAACAACGTCGTCTGGCAGACCTCCGTACCAGTCTTGGTATACCCGGTACCGTCACCTTTCTCGGTCGTCAACCGCAAGACGATTTGCCCATTTTTTATGCCGCGGCGGATGTTTGCGTGATGCCTTCCCACTATGAATCGTTTGGCCTGGTTGCGTTGGAAGCGCAGGCGTGTGCCGGGTGCGTGGTGGCATCCAATGTCGGGGGATTGTCTTCGTTGATTGACGATGGGCGGACTGGATTGTTCATTACACCTGATGATCACGAAACGCTTGCAAGCCAGCTTGCATGTTTGCTAAACCATCCCAGCTATCGGCAGGCACTTGGGTCAGAAGCCCATCGGCGTGCTTCCTTCTTTAGCTGGACGCATGTGGCTGATAGGATGATGTATCTGTATCATGGGCTCCTGGAGCGAAATTCTTCCCTGAAGGTGACAGAGAATCTGGAAGAGCTTGTTTCCTGTGAAGAACTTGTCTGTACCCTCTTGCCCGTCGCACAGATGCGGCAACGGAATGGTTCGTCTGCTGCTTCGTTCCATGCGTGTGGGCATGCGGGCAGGTGTTGTGGATGGAGCGATACGGGCAATGATGCCCGGTAAGGTGTTTTTGAATGTGTATGCTGTGACCTTCCACATCCATGCCGAGTTAAATGATTTTTTGCCGCGAGACCAGCGCAATACGGCGGTTGTTGTTTCGTGTGCAGGGCATGAGTCTATCAAGAATCTGGTCGAATCCCTGGGTATTCCCCATCCGGAAATTGAAGCTCTGCTGGTCAATGAACGGTCGGTGGATTTTACGTATATGCTTCGCCCGAATGACCACGTGGATGTCTACCCTGTGACAGTGTTGCCAGATACGACCCTGGTTTCCCTGCGGCCACCGCTACGTGGCTCTTGTTTTGTGCTGGACGCACACCTGGGGCGGTTGGCGGCCTATTTGCGCATGCTTGGCTTTGATACGCTCTACGATAATGCCTATGATGATCCGTTTCTCGCGCAGGTTTCGCATGATGAAGGGCGTATTTTGTTGACGCGGGATATTGAGCTTCTGAAGCGCAATCTGGTGATTTATGGGTACTTCGTGCGTGGGACGAAACCTTCGGAGCAGTTGGAGGAGGTTGTTCGTCGTTTTCATTTGCGTGAGTTGACGGTGGATTCGTTTCAGCGGTGTATACGTTGTAATGGGTTGTTGCAGCAGGTAGAAAAGGCGGATATCAGCCATTTGCTTGCGCCAAAGACGCGTCTCTATTACGAAAGCTTTCAGCAATGCCAGTCGTGTGGGCAGATCTACTGGCGGGGTTCACACTATGCCCGCATGCGGGTTCTTGGCGAGCAGGGT